>NZ_LRPD01000002.1:0-84655 GCF_001605865.1 Acinetobacter sp. NRRL B-65365
CGATTATAGCAGCGCAAGATGGTTAACCTTTCATTGCGCTGCTTATGCTCCTCAACCTAAAACCTTGCGAAGCTTTAAACGCTTCTCAGGTCGAACCGAAGGTTAATCCATAAATTAATCTTTTGATTGAAAGACTCTGAAATAGCATAATTTCTCTGGATTAATCTCCATTAACAAATCAGTTTACAGAAACACTAATAATGCTATAGAACTGATTGCTCGGCTTTTGTTTCACATCTACCGTTTCACTCACTTCAATCAAATACTCAGCAGCTTTTGGAAATAACAGCTCAGCACTGCCATCCGCCGCCGTTTTTAAACTAATTCCTTGCTTATCGGTGGCACCTTTAGCACGAATCACCACCTCGGCATTTGCTAAGGCTTTATTGCCTTTCGATACTTTAATTTTTACTGCCTGATTGGCCTTTAACTCATTTGGATGCGTTAAAAACTCAACCTGAATCGGTGCTGTACTTGCTTGAACGGGAGTATGTTTTTCTTTACTCACATAAGTCAATAACGTCCATTCGCGCGTGATTTCTACTGGGCTAATTTTTTTAGCTTTTAGATCCGCAGGAATCACAAAATCACGCTCAGCTTTTGCAGGTGCTTTATCCGCTGGCATATCAAAGAACATTTTCCATTCTTTTTGATCTTGCACGTATTTCAATGGATAAGATGCTTTGGTCTGGATCAGATAAGTGCCCGCTTCTGGCAATTTCAAATCAAATACCGTGGCTGAACCAAGTTTGGAATCAGCTTGAATTGTGGTCTTGGTATTGTTCGGCGCAGTAATTTCAAATTTTGCATCTTTCAACGCATATTCACTGTTTAAGGCTTCTTCTGCATAACCAGAAATAATCGCCACTTGTGTTTGTTCAGTTGTATAGGCAATTGGGGCAACATACGGTTCATGTGCAGCGCTATAACCCGAAACAAGTAGCAATGAACTGATTAATAATTTTTTCACTTTTCCACCCTGAAAGTTGTCATCTAAATATGTATGTTTTGCATTATAACGCATAAATGAAAATAATTATCATTACATAATATCTTTTTTGACCTGAACTTATGCAGAGAATGAGATAAAAATTATGTGCAGTTTCACTTTTCTGAAAGCGACTCGAATATAATACGGCGGTACTTTTAGACTCGAGATATTATGTCCTCGCCAAGCTCTCCCTTGCACACATCTCCCTCACACAACTATTCCCTATTTCTGGTTATTTTTTCATTGGCTGTCGGTAGTTTCTGTATTGGAACAACTGAATTCGTCGCTATGGGTCTGATTCAGGAAATCGCCACGGACTTAAATGTCAGTGTTCCTCATGCAGGTTATTTCATCAGTGCTTATGCGCTTGGGGTCATGGTCGGTGCGCCGATTATTGCCATCCTCGGCGCAAAAGTTCCGCGTAAGACGTTATTGCTATGCCTGATGCTTTTTTATGGCTTAGCCAATGCAGCGACAGCTTTTGCCACAACGCCAGAAACCATGCTGGTATCCCGTTTTATTGCGGGTTTTCCGCACGGCGCTTATTTTGGTGTAGCGGCGCTGGTTGCAGCTGAACTAGCAGGCAAACAACGCCGTGCTACTGCGATTGCCCAAGTCATGATGGGCTTAACCATTGCCAATGTGATTGGTGTACCCATTGCCACATGGCTCGGTCAGCAATTTGGCTGGAAAGCAGGTTTTGAATTTTCTGCGGTGATTGCGTTTATTACCCTGATTGGTGTTGGCTTATTTGTTCCGAATATTCCTCTGCAAAAGAGTGCAAGTATCAAGGCTGAATTGGCAGGTCTAAAAAATATCAATATGTGGCTGACACTTGCGGTTGGCGCAATCGGTTTTGGTGGCATGTTCTCGGTGTATAGCTATGTTTCACCGATTCTGACGGAATATACTCATGCTAATATCAGTGTCGTGCCGGTTGCTTTAGCCATTTGGGGCACAGGCATGGTCATTGGTGGTCTGGTTGCAGGTTGGCTGGCCGATAAAAATCTGTTTAAAACCATTATCGGAATTCTGATCAGCTCTGCGCTCGCCTTTGTCGCGGCCAGCTTTATGATGTCCAATCTTTATACCGCGATTGCAGCTTTATTCCTGATTGGTTTTACCGTGATTGGTTTAGGTGGCGCATTACAGACACATCTCATGGATATTGCTGGCGATGCACAAACTCTGGCAGCGTCTCTCAATCATTCAGCATTTAACTTGGCTAATGCTCTGGGTGCATTCTTAGGTGGATGGGTACTCAGCCATAATATGGGCTGGTTAGCACCAATCTGGGTTGGTTTTGTCTTAAGTTTGGGTGGTTTGGCTATTTTATTAATTGCGCTGGCTTATGCCAAATATTCACAAAAAAATGAAACTGCTGCGTCTTAACAGCAGTTTCATTTACTCATTTTCATGCATTAAATTTGCAATCTGTCGATCATGCCACTTTGATAACAATAATAAGGCCATGATCGACCCAATTAGGGCAAAAAACATATCTGATTGCGTATCCCACTCATCTCCCTGAGTTCCGAGGAATTCTTCAGCCCCTTGCCCCAATAACAATGCTGCGGCCCATTCAATCAATTCATAAGCCGCACTGATTGCCAACACAATACAAATCACAATAAAGCTCAGCATTTTGCCTTTAACTAAAATATAGTTTCGAATCAGGATCTCACGAGCCACTATTGCGGGCACAAAACCCTGCATAAAATGCCCAATCTTGTCGTAAGGATTACGATCCAAACCAAACCATTGTGCGATTTCAAAACCGAAAGGCACACGCGCATAGCTATACGCCCCACCTACGATCAGCACAATGGCATGACAGAAAATAAGTACGTACAACAAATGGGTAAGTGGAAAAGTTTTATAGGTGGCAAACAATAACGGTATTACAATCAGCACAGGTGTGACTTCAAGCCACCAAGTGGTACGATCAAAAGGCTGGATCCCTGAAATGACCAATAGAATGGCTAGAATCACAGTACCCAAGCTTAATAAAGAAATACGCATCATTTTATAAAAGTATTGATCTCATTATTTATATCATCATATAAAAAACCCGCGAAAAATCCTGCGGGTTTTTGTTATAAAATCGGCAAATTAGATTTTATTTCACGGCATCCGCAACTTCTTTAAGCATGGCTTTCATGCCGCCCAAGCCATTATTCATCAAATACCAGTTACTCGAATCCAGATAGACAATATTGCCGTTTTTCGCAGCTTTGGACTCATTAATAATCTTGTTATTCAATACGCGCTTTGCACCTTCCTGATTTTCAGTAATTGCTGCACCACGATCAATCACAAATAGATAATCTGGATTTTTCTGGGCAATAAACTCATGCGATACCGCCATACCATGTAATCCCACCTTGATTGAAGGATCGGCTGGTGTAAATCCATACAGGTCATGAATATTACCAAAGCGCGAACCTGGGCCATAGGCAGCAATCTTGCTGTTATTCACCAGAATCACCAAAGCCGTTTTACCTTTAGTCTTGTCTTTTAATGTAGCAATATCTTTTTCCAAGCTTTGTAATTGCTGCTCAGCCTCTGGCTTTTTTCCAACCATTTCAGCAATATTCAAGGTTTGCTGCTTAAAAGAATTGAACTGATCGTTGTAATCCACATCGACAAAGTAAGTTGGCGCGATTTGCTTGATTTGACCCACCAGATTTTCCATGCGGCCACTCATCAAGATCAGTTCAGGCTGACTGGCTGCAATTTTTTCCAGATTCGGTTCTTTCACTGTCCCTACATCCAGATATTTACCTTCACTGAAATTTTTCAAGACTTTCGGTAACGGCGTTCCTTTTGGCAAGGCAACCACTTTATCGTCCGCGCCCAAAGCATGAATGGTATTTAAAGCACTGGTATCCAGTACCGCAATACGCGATAAATTCGCTGGAATAGTAATCTGCCCTGCCTTGCTGTTAAAGCTTAAGGTTTCATGTGTAGCAGCAGTATTACTGTCCTGATTTGCCGAAGGTGTGTTGGAATTACCACATGCAGCCAATGCCACACTCAGCATCATGACTGGCAATGTTTTTTTGAAACGCATAACGAACTCCTAACTAATAAAATACAAACCTAATTTATGTTGCTGAACCTGCTGGATCGGAATATGGAAATCGAAAATATCTTGCAGAATATGTTCATCCATCAACTGTTGTGGATGCCCTTGATACACCAATTTACCTTCTTTCATGGCAATGATGTGATCGGCATAGACGGAAGCAAAGTTAATGTCATGAATCACCACAATGATCGATTTGCCATGATTCTCGGCCAAATCTTTTAAAACCCGCATAATCTGTGAAGAATGCTTCATATCCAGATTGTTTAAGGGTTCATCGAGCAAGATATATTCGGTGTCCTGAGCCAGAATCATGGCGATATAAGCGCGTTGTCGCTGCCCACCCGACAATTCACTGATTTGTCGGTGTCTTAAGGCTTCCAGATCCATATAGGCAATTGAGCGATCAATCACCTCACGGTCTTCCTGTGTAAGGCGGCCTTGTGAATAGGGAAAACGACCGAAAGCAACCAGATCCTCAATACTGAGGCGCAGCTCCGTATGGTTAGACTGTTTTAAAATCGCCAGTTTTTTGGCAATGTCGGCACTTTTCATCTGTTGCAAATCTTGCCCATCCAGCAAAACTTGCCCCTGATCTGCCTCAATTAAGCGGCTCATCATCGAAAGTACTGTACTTTTACCTGCGCCGTTTGGGCCAATAAACGCCGTAAACTGTCCTTTGGCAATCGTCAGCGAAAGCGCATTTACCACACGCTGCTGTTGATAGCTTTTACTTAAATTCTTAAGCTCTATTGCCATTTTTTATTTTCCTTCAATAAAATCCAGAAGAAATAAATTCCACCGACAAAATTAATAATCACACTAAGCGTTGTTTTGAAATTCAGTACATGCAGAACCATGAATTGCCCAAGCATCAGGCAAAGAATGCTGACCAGAATAATGCCAAGCAATAAGATATGATGTTGATGGGTTTTGAACAGTTCCAGAGTAATGTTGAGAACCAATAAACCGAGGAACATCATTGGGCCTGCTAACGCTGTTGCAGAAGCCAGTGCCAATACCACGAGGATCAACAGCAAGCGGCTGGTCTTGTCATAATCCAGCCCTAAATTCAGCGCATGATCCCGTCCCAGCGCCATGACATCGAGCTTGTGATAATGCATCAGACTGTAAAATAAAATCGGCACAATGGTCAGCAAGGACAGCCCCACGGTTTCCATTTTCACGACATTAAAACTGGCAAAACCAGCATAAGCTGCAATCTGAAATTCATCGGGATCCAGCAAAACCTGAAAGAACGTGGTCATGTTGTCGAATAAAGTCGAACAAATCAGACCAACGAGCAGGAGGAAATAGATATTTTGCTGTGCAACTTTCTGGAAAATAAACCGATACAGCAGCAAGGCAAAGCTCACCATTAACAGCAAACTGATCAGATAATCGGTGACAAAGTTCAGTGACAATAACGTACTGGCACCAAAGAAATAGATAATCGCAGTCTTGGAAAGTTCGTATAACTTATCTAATCCTAAAGCCTGTGGTGTCACCACCCGATTATTCACAATAGTATGGAAAACCAAAGTCGAAACACCGACCGCCACACCCGCCACGATAATGGCAGCAACCGTTTTTAAGCGTAGATTCAAGGCATATTGCCATGCCACACCTAAATTCCAGCCGAGGTACAGTACAATCGTTGCAAGCACCAATACCGCCAAAACAATCAGCTTGGTTTTATGAGGCATAACGATATCTCCTGAGTAGCAACCACAGGAAAATCACGCTTCCCACCACCCCCATAATCAGGCTCACAGAGACTTCATAAGGGAAAATTACCACCCTGCCAAATACATCACAAAGCAGAACCAGCAAAGCACCCAACAATGCAGTATGTGAAAGCGTTCTACGGATATTGTCGCCCAGATACAGACTCACCAGATTCGGTACAATCAATCCAAGAAATGGAATCGCACCGACAGTGACAATCACCACACCCGTAATGACCGAAACCAATAACAGACCAATAAAAAGGGTCTGCTTATAATTCAGTCCAAGATTCATCGCAAAATCCTGCCCTAACCCAGCCAAAACAAAACGATTGGCAAAGATATAAATCAGAATCAGAACGGGCGCGCTGAGATAGATCAGCTCATATTGACCATTTAAAATGGTGGAAAAGTCCCCTTGCAACCAACCTGCCAAGTTCTGTAATAAATCCAGTTGCAGCGCAATAAAGGTGGTAAATGCAGAAATAATACTGCCAAAAATCATCCCCACCAGTGGAACAAAAACCGTATCACGATGCTTTAAAGTCGCCAGAATACTCATAAAGGCCATCGCACCAATGAGCGTTACGACAATCGCAAAACCAGTTTTAATAAAGATCGAAGCACTTGGCAGTAAAATAATCGAAACCAGTACGCCTAAACGTGCACAGTCATATAAACCTGCGGTGGTTGGAGAGACAAATCGGTTACGACTTAGCGACTGCATAATCAAACCACAGACACTCAGACCTGCACCCGCCACAATAATCGCCATCAAACGTGGTAAACGACTGGTCCAGAACAACTGCCAGTCTTGAGGATTGCCGGCCCACAGACCAGCAAGGCTCATCTCTCCCACACCGACAAATAAGGAAATAAATGCCAGCGGAAGCAATAATAGAATCAGGTAACGCCGCTTAATCATGTTGGGAGAACTTCATAGGATGCGTAAACTTAAAATAAGCTTAAAAAATACAAAATAGATAATAAGAAACTATCACAAACGAGAAAGATTATTGTTAACTTTTTTAAATGGATTTTAATCTCTGTTAAGCACAACTTAATATTTAAAGAATTTTATTTTTGGGTATAAAAAGCGCTAAGTACTAACACACCTCAGTTATAGCGCTCCAAAATTGTTCAGATTTGAAAATGATTAGGAACTTGAGCTTAACCCTGCTCTACATTTTTATAATAAATCTTTGAATTATTCAGATAATTTCTCACCGCAATGTGGACAGAAGCGATAATGCTTTTTTTCCTGCTCTTGATCTTCAAGTAATTTTTCTCGAACCAGCTGAATGATAATTTCATGGGTTTGCTCCTTGGGCAAACCGACTTTCTTGCGAATCCGTTCAATTTCCACTTGGTCATGTAATAGATCCAGTCCTTTCGCTTGTAGAACTTCACGAAACTCCTGTTCAAGACGCTGATTTCGCATATTCAATTCATTGGCTAGACCTGAGGCCAAAATACCTGCTGGTAAAGCAGCAATCCCCACCCCGAGAATGGTAATAAATGCCCCTAATATCCGCCCCAAATTAGTTACAGGTGTCACATCTCCATAGCCCACTGTGGTCAGCGTTACTACCGCCCACCACATCGCTTGAGGGATTGAACTAAAGGCGTCAGGCTGCGCTTTATTCTCAACCACATAGATTGCAGAAGCTGTCATCACGATCATAATCACCAAGATAAAAATAACAGCTTGGAACGAACCTTTTTCTCGCTGAATCACCCGCAAAAGAATTTGTAGTGACACAAAATAGCGTGTCAGCTTCAATAAACGGAACAGTCGTAATACCCGCAAGAAACGTAGATCGAGATGTACGAAGAAGTTTAGATAAGCAGGTAAAATTGCCATTAAATCAATAATTGCACCACCACTTCTCATCCAGCGGAGACGCTGTTTCCAAGCGCTCTCTTGAGGGTTTTTTTCAACAACACTCCATAGCCGTAATAGATATTCGCCACTAAAAATTATGATCGATAGATTTTCAAAAAAATCAAAATAGACACGATATAGCTTATAAAACTCATTCACCGACTCAAGCAATACCGCTGCAACATTGCCAATGATCAATGCGATTAAGAGATAATTCACACAGGTACTGACGCTACTTTTATAGTCATCGTTATGTAGGTTGTTATAAACAAATCGTCTTAATTGTTGCCATGAAAATTGAGTCATACCGTATTTATTGTTCGATCAAGCAGTTTAAAAATGTAGCACGTTGACTGTGTTTTTAATAAGAAATTTTGGTGTGAACCTCGCTTTTACTGCATAAAACAAAATCATTTGCCAATTCATTGACCTATCTCACGCGGTTTCAACAAAACTCTCTTTGAATTTTGTGGCCTCATTCACCGATAATAAAAGCTTAGTGGTTATTTCTTTAACGATTCATTCATAAAGAACTATAAATTTTATTAAACCCGTGACAACAAGGGGAATTTACATGGGATTTAAAGCTCTCCCTACGCTTATCTCTTTATTTATTGCATTGATCATCTGGTTCGTGATTCCTGTACCTGCTGGAGTCGACCCTGATGCATGGCATTTATTGGCAATGTTTGTCGGTGTCATTGCCGCGATTATTGGTAAAGCTATGCCGATTGGTGCAATTGCCATTATTGCCATTACCTTAGTCGCCGTGACAGGTGTCACCAATGACACACCAAGTGGCGCCATTCAAGACGCGCTGAGCAGCTTTGCCAATCCGCTGATCTGGCTGATTGGTATTTCGATCATGATCTCCAAAGGTTTGCAAAAAACTGGATTGGGCGCACGCTTAGGCTATTTATTTATCGCAGTGTGGGGCAAGAAAACCATTGGTATCGGTTATAGCATGGTGCTTTCCGAGCTGATTCTTGCACCTGTGACCCCAAGTAATACGGCTCGTGGTGGCGGGATTATTCACCCGATTGTCCGCGCCATTTCCACGAGCTATGACTCTGACCCAGCCAAAGGTACCGAAGGTCGTATGGGGAAATATTTAGCGTTGGTGAACTATCAAGCTAACCCGATTACCTCTGCCATGTTTATTACCGCGACCGCTCCTAACCCATTGGTGGTTGATCTAGTGGCGAAGGCGACCAATAGCCAGATTTCATTGAGTTGGAGTACTTGGGCACTGGCGATGTTATTACCGGGTTTGATCGCCTTGATCATCATGCCACTGATTATGTACTGGATGTACCCGCCTGAAGTCAAAGAAACCCCGAATGCAGCTCAGTTTGCCAAAACTAAGTTGCAAGAAATGGGGCCTGTCAGTAAAAATGAAATCATCATGCTTGGGGTATTTGGGATTTTACTGCTGTTATGGGCAGGCATCCCTGCCATGATCTTTGGTTCAGCTTGGGCGGTTGATCCAACCACAACAGCCTTTATTGGTTTAGGATTACTACTCATTACTGGCGTACTGACTTGGGAAGATATCCTGACACAAAAAAGTGCGTGGGATACCATTACTTGGTTCGCAGCTTTGGTGATGATGGCGACTTATTTAAATAAACTCGGTTTAATCACATGGTTCTCAGGTGTGCTTGAAACTGGGATTGGTCATTTGGGTCTCAGCTGGATGCCTGCCTGTTTATTATTGATGCTTGCCTATCTGTATGCACATTATATGTTTGCCAGTACTACGGCACATATCACTGCCATGTTCGCGGCCTTTTATACGGCTGGACTTGCACTTGGTGCCCCACCGATGTTATTTGCCTTAATGATGGCAGCGGCTTCTAGCATCATGATGACCTTGACTCATTATGCAACGGGTACATCGCCTGTTGTGTTTGGCTCAGGCTACACCACACTCGGTGAATGGTGGAAAGCTGGCTTTGTCATGAGCGTGGTTAATATCATCATCTTTGTGGTGATCGGCGGACTTTGGTGGAAAGTGTTGGGTTATTGGTGATTTAAAATTGAGGAACATTCTGCGCGAATAGGAATGTTCCTCTAACCTTAAACACCAAAATGTAAGACATACAAAGTATTATTAGAATCAATAACCTTCCGCATAAGCTCTGCTAATATCTCAAATTGTTGTATCACTTTACTTTTGTAAAGCATGATTTTTTCATAACCAGCAGTTTCTTTCAAAATACGATCAACCTTTTCATTAGGGTCAATCATATCGTCATCAGCATACATAAAAGTATAAGCGCCTGTTAACTTTAAGATATTTGGCGCTAACTTTAAAATATTAACTAGACTAGAAAATAAAATGAGTGCCTCAGTAGCCCCCTCTATATCGATAATAGTCATCGCATGATAATCGAGCCCATGCATTCTTATTTTCAATAAAGGACTGTAGGTTGGTAGCCACTTTAAGTAATCCATAAAATACAGGATTAAATCGTCATCAATTGAAACATCATAAGAAATCTTACCTGCAAGCTCACAGCAATCCTCGTAAGAAAATTCATTTTTATTCAATAAAACAAAGTCATGTATAAGTGCCATAAATAGAATCTTAGTTTAAATGGTAGTTTTCTCTATCAATCAAAGCTTTCCACTCTTCATGACTATAAAGTTTAAGATTATTCACTTGAGTACCAACTAATAAAAAGCGATCGTCCCATGTCAATACTTCTCTACTGTCTTCTAACTCTTTGTTTGAAAAATTGGGAAATAAAATCGTATTAAAATGCATTATTCCAACTTCAAGTAAGTGTTTAATCTCTCTAGGATTCTCAGGAATAGAGTGAAATACGGGTATATTTTCTATTAATTTACGAGCAATTTCATGAGGTTCAGAATCTAAATCATCCAAATACCATTTTTGGTCATCACATCTCCATAAATAAGCAGTAAAACCATTTTGCTCAATCATTAAGGTTTCTGTAATTGCATTTGGTTCCTGATACCAAACAGAAAATGCTAAGGTTTTTGTCGGAATAATTGAAAATTTTGGCGGTTTTAAATAAGGATAATCCTTTAACATTAGAGAAACTAAATCTTTAATTGCTGTTTCTAGATCCTCAACTTTCTGTTTTTTATTGATAATGTTAACTAGTGCAGAAATATTATCGCATATCTTCAAAATACTTTTCATTTTATAAAAAATAAGGGCCGATTACTCAGCCCTTATTCTAGCTTTTTGCTCAAACAAATCATAGATTTGCTCTTGCGCTAGGGAAAAGCCTTTCGGCTTTTCTTGATCCTAGCTCATTAAGTCAATTGAGCAGCTTGAATTTTCTTGGTATCAACTTGATCAGCTTCTTTTGTATATTCACTCATCTTGTCGAAGTTCAAGTATTTGTAGATATCAGCAGAAGCGCTGTCGATTTGCGACGCGTACTGTTGATATTCTTCTGGGCTTGGTAATTTACCAAGAACCGCAGCGACAGATGCAAGCTCAGCAGAAGCCAAGTAAACGTTTGCACCTTGACCTAAACGGTTCGGGAAGTTACGTGTAGAAGTCGATACACATGTTGTGTTCGGTGCTACACGTGCTTGGTTACCCATACACAATGAACAGCCTGGCATCTCAGTACGCGCACCCGCACGACCGTAGATGTTGTACATGCCTTCTTCCATCAATTGATGCTCGTCCATACGCGTTGGTGGAGCCAACCATAAACGAGTAGACAATGAACCACCAGGTACTTTGTCAAGTAACTGACCAGCTGCACGGAAGTGACCGATGTTCGTCATACAAGAACCGATGAATACTTCATCAATCTTGTCGCCTTGAACGTCAGAAAGAAGTTTTGCGTCATCTGGATCGTTCGGGCAGCAAAGAATTGGTTCTTTGATGTCAGCAAGATCGATTTCGTAAACTTTTAAGTATTCTGCATCAGCATCAGCTTTTAACAAGCTTGGGTTGTCTAACCACTTCTGCATGTTTTCAGCACGGCGCGCCATAGTACGAGCATCGCCATAACCTTCTGCGATCATCCACTTCAACATGGTGATGTTAGAACGTAAGTATTCAGCAACTTTTTCTTCAGAAAGTGTGATTGAACAGCCAGCAGCAGAACGTTCAGCAGATGCATCAGAAAGTTCGAATGCTTGCTCAACAGTCAAGTCATTTTCCATTTCTGACAAATCGATCTCAAGGATACGACCAGAGAAGATGTTTTTCTTACCTTTCTTCTCTACAGTTAAGTCACCCGCTTGAATTGCGTAGTAAGGAATTGCATGTACAAGGTCACGTAAAGTGATACCAGGTTGCATTTTACCTTTGAACTTAACAAGTACAGATTCAGGCATATCAAGTGGCATAACACCAGTTGCAGCTGCGAACGCAACAAGACCAGAACCCGCTGGGAATGAGATACCAATTGGGAAACGTGTATGTGAGTCACCACCAGTACCAACTGTATCTGGAAGTAACATACGGTTTAACCAAGAGTGGATAATACCGTCACCTGGACGTAAAGATACACCACCACGGTTCATAATGAAGTCAGGTAATGTATGGTGAGTTGTTACGTCAACTGGTTTTGGATACGCAGCAGTGTGACAGAAAGACTGCATGACCAAGTCAGCTGAGAAGCCTAAGCACGCCAAGTCTTTTAACTCGTCACGAGTCATTGGACCAGTGGTATCTTGAGAACCCACAGTTGTCATCTTAGGTTCACAGTAAGTTCCCGGACGGATACCTTGACCTTCTGCTAAACCACATGCACGACCAACCATCTTCTGAGCTTGTGTAAAGCCTTTGCCAGTGTCAGCAGGTTGTACAGGTGTACGGAACAATGTAGAAGGTGCAAGACCTAATTCTTCACGTGCTTTCGCAGTTAAACCACGACCAATGATCAGGTTAATACGACCACCCGCACGTACTTCGTCTAAAAGTACAGGCGTTTTAAGGTCAGCTTCTGAAATTTGAGCGCCGTCTTTAAATGCAGTTACTTTTGCAGCAGCGTGGTCAATTTTCAATACAACTTCGTCGCCCATGTTCATGTTAGCAACGTCGATTTCTACAGGTAATGCACCTGCATCTTCCATTGTATTGAAGAAAATTGGCGCGATTTTAGAACCTAAGCACACACCACCATCTTTTTTGTTTGGAATGTGTGGAAGTTCGTCACCGAAGAACCAAAGAACCGAGTTAGTTGCAGACTTACGAGAAGAACCTGTACCAACAACGTCACCTACGTAAGCAACTTGGTTGCCTTTCGCGATGAGTTCTTTAATTTGGCTTAATGGACCAACTTCACCTGGTTTTTCAGGGTTGATACCATCACGTTCGTTTTTCAACATTGCATTTGCATGTAATGGAATGTCTGGACGGCTCCAAGCGTCTTGTGCAGGAGACAAGTCATCAGTGTTGGTTTCACCTGTTACTTTGAACACAGTGATTTTGATTTCTTCTGGAACGTCTGGACGGCTTGTGAACCATTCAGCATCAGCCCAAGATTGTAAAACAGCTTTAGCTGCAGCATTACCTGCTTTTGCTTTATCTGCTACGTCATGGAATGCATCAAATACAAGAAGTGTTTTCTTTAATGCTTCAGCAGCTAGCTCAGCAAGTTCAGCATTATCAAGAAGCTCAACAAGCGGTGCTACGTTATAACCACCAAGCATAGTACCAAGTAAGTATACTGCGCGTTCTTTGGTTACGAGTGGAGAGGTTGCTTCGCCTTTTGCAACGGCAGCTAAGAAAGCAGCTTTTACATATGCAGCTTGGTCAACACCTGCTGGAACACGGTTTTCTAGCAAATCGACAAGATATGCTTCTTCACCTGCTGGTGGATTTTTTAATAAGGCTACAAGTTCAGCAGTTTGAGCATCATCAAGCGGCTTCGGTGGGACTCCGAGTGCGGCACGTTCTTCAACGTGTTGGCGGTAAGCTTCTAGCACAGTGTTATTCCTCTTTTTTAAAAAATTACTTGTAAGTTCCAGCTTTGTACAAGCTTTACAAGCAATGTGGACAGCAAAATTTTACTAGACTTCGCGTCAAATGTTAATGCAACTACCGTATTTCTACGTGATGTCCATTATTTTATAGCGAAATGATCCCCTCTTTTAAATACCGCTTTGGTCTAAGGTTAAAGTCTAATAAAACAATAAATTACATCTATAAAAAAAGACAAACGATGTTGTCTTTTTTATGAACACATTAAAAAAGTTTATAGTTCGGTAGCTTGTCATGTGGTGTAGCCAAGCATTCTTCCATAAATTTTTTCTTTAAATTTTCACGTAATGCTTCTGGATCTTTTTTCAGTTCATCGACTGGAATTGCATAAACCGTATCCAGAATATTAAAGATAAACTTACGTGTCATCTCATCTTCAATTTTACCCGCATGTTCCGTTGCCTGCTTTTGGTCAATTCCATTTTGACGATCTAAAGTGATTGAGCGCGCAGCATTCCCTACACTGACACAGTAACCATGCCATTGTTCTTCGGGAGTTAACGGCTTTTTCTCAGCACAACCAGCCAAAACTAAACCTATTGCAATCAACAAAACTTTTTTCATCTTCATACTGCGGCTAATTTGATGCCCACCATCATACTCAAACTTGTTTGTTTTGCAAAAAGGAAGCGGCTAAAACCTTGCTTTCCGTAATAAAAACATACAAATCATTTATTACAATGCATCTGATTGGCGATCTTTTGACACTTCCCACCTTTTGCAGAAAGATAAGTTGTTCCTGCGACTAGATGATAAGACTGTCCTTTCATGTCCCAGCATCGCACACCGTTACAACTTTTGATTGAAAAAAGCATCTCCGATGATGCTTTAAGAGTGTTATTGCCTTCAGTCGTAGCAGCTATAGGCTTAGTTTGAATAGATGCTGTTGTCTTGGAGTTGACCGCAATATTCTGACTCGATGCTGGAATGGAAGGATTTGTCGTCGTAGGGTTTATGGTCTTTTTTGCAGGATCTAATTGAGGCTCATGTCTTTGAACGGGTTGTGGTGTCGCTGAATAGGTCGTCACACCTTTTGCATCCACCCACTTATAGTATTCTTTTGCATGAACCTGAAAGCCAAAACTGAATACGCCTAAGCTCAGCATTGCCAAAAGCTGACTTAAAGTGACAGATTTCATTCAACCTCTCCCAAAATTTTCACAAATATTAATATTTTTCAACACCTTATTATTATTTTACAACGATCTAATTACAAAATAAACTGAAATAAAAAAACCTGCTTTACTTCCGTAAAACAGGTTTTGATTGGTATTGCTAGAAACGCCAGTTGTAGAAAATATCGATGGCTCGTTCTAAAGACTGACTTGCCTCCAGATATAAACGGCGGTTCATTTGATAACGCAAGGTTAACTTGTTTACTGGTGTAAATACCCCAATACCGTAACGAATGAACAGGTCTGGCGTAATATAGCCTGTCAGACTCACCTGCGTATCGTCACCAGTCCCTTGTGCATCGAGTGCTAAACCACTTAGACCAAAGGTTCGGCCAATTTGATTGGTCAAGGCACGTGTACCACCTAAGCCCATACTGATTCCTGCGGCAGCAATGGTGTTATTGACATCGGACTTAAAGCCTTCGGTATTACTTAAACCACTGTTACCTTCATTAATACGCCCCGTCAGTAAGGCATTCAGTGCTTCCTGTTCAGATAAGCCAGCATCGTTATAAACCTGAATATTCGGCACGGTTGCTGTACCTGTTACCCGTACACCAACCATACTGCCCTGAACCGGTTTATTGGCATCAATATCCAATGTTGGGTTCGCCAATGGACCATTGAAACGCGCAATCGCACGGTTCAGGTCAAGACTTTGACCATAGGCTTCAATCTTCACTTTCTGGCTCACACCAATTGCACCATTGGCACGCATTGCTGTTTCCAGACCACGTTGAGATAAATGCAAACGTCCGACCAGTGGAATAGTACTTTCGAAGCCCTGGAAGATGACCTGATTACCCAGTGTCACGGTCATATCGGCACGAATATCCCACGGTTTAGCTGCTTTTAAAGTCGCAAGTAAATCTTGGCCTTGCTGTACAACGCGTACATCTGGTGACAGATTCACAACTGTAGCAGAGCTTTCTGGCATTGAAATACGTGCACGAGGAACATCAATCTTACCTTTTAAGCTTAGGCGCTGATTAAATGGATAAACGTCCAGCGTCAGGTCAGGTTCTACAATTGCCGTAATCATTGGCGCCTGACGAATCAGTAGGTTATCGCCTTTTAATGTCAGATTTAAATGTGGATCATTCTTCCAGTCAAAGTTCCCTTTTAAGCGCCCTACACCTTGTCCGCTGTTGAATGCCCCATCAATCGTGGCATAGTCTTGGCGAATAGATGAATAAAGCTGGATATTGCTTAAATTGACTGGCAGCGAAATCATACTGATTGCGCCATTTTTTAAACGCATTTCACCGGTAATCTGTGGCTGCGTTAAGGTCCCATTTACTTTTCCAGCCAATGACAATGTGCCAGCCATTGAACGTACATCTTTGATAAATGGCTTGAAGACTTTTAACTGCACATCATCAAAGGCTACTTCGCCGCGCATTGGCATATTATTCTGGAATGGATCAATAATCACATTGGCATAGCCCGTCCCGATATCAGGGGTCTTCATATCCACACGGAATAACATTCCCTCACTGATACTTTTAGCAATCAGGCTCAATTCATCGTAGGTCACAGTTGTAGCTGGATCTTGCGGATCATCTGCTGCCAGACCAATTTCACCTTTACGTGTCACTAAACGGGCATCCAGTTTTGGATGACTGCCATTCGCCCAAGAGGCTTTAGCATAACCATTGAGCTGACCTGTCACCGCCAGACCTTCTGGCATAAATGCAGTAAAGTCTTTTAAGTCCAGATTCTTGGTAATCAGTGAGAAGTTACCTTTTGCCTTACTGATGCGTGCAGGCTGATCCAGACATAACTGACTATTTGCACTCTGCCAGCAATGCTGTCCAACATAGAGTTCCTGTTTCGCAGCGGTATAGATAATCGGTGCATTCTGGTTTTGCACTAGGCTGATATTACGTGAAGTAAAGTTACCTTTCTGCACCAGTCCAAACCAGTCATTATTTGAATTAAAGCCACCTGCCAGTTGCACATAGAAATTAGACTGACGGTTTTTACTCTCCACTTTCAAGACATGTGCTTTACGTGTTCCTGCCAGATTGACAGTGGCATTCTGGATCTCGCGATTACCATTCCGCAGCTGAGTCAACGTCGCCGTTAATTGTGTTGGTGTAGTCTCAGATGTCGGTAGTTCACCTTGTACGCGTAATGACTTGATACTGACCAGATCATTAAATCCAAAGTCATCGACCGCCATGTTTGCTGTTGCTCTTAAACGTGGTTGTGACTGAACGTTTAAGCTGCCATACGCGCGCCCACGTAAACCAGGATATAACTCGTACAACGCAGGTGCATTCAGTTTGATTCTTAAACTTTGTGCATTGCCTGAGGCTTGCAACTGGTTCTGTGCATAGGCAAGGAACAGGTCATTAGCCTCAAATTGCTGCGGTAAAAAACCTTCCTGATTTGAATCAAGCAATAAGCTGAGATTACCACGGCCACGAATCGGTTTATTGTTCAAGAAGCCTGCTGCATTGAGCTGACGAATATCAATCCGTTTCAGTTTATCTGACCAGACACCTTGTGTTTTAACATGCCCCGACACTTCACCTTTAACACTGGAAACAAAATATTGTGGTTTAAAACGTACCAGCGAAGCATCAATATCCCAACCGAGCTTATCTTTAAGATTCACGGCACCCGTCGCAAAGACCTTACCCGCAACGCCATCATGCTTCAGTTCATTAATCTTAATATAATCAGGTGTTCCTGCGACATTGATTTTTAATAGACCATCACCTTGATTCAAAGCATTTAAAGAGCCGTTATAGTCCACAGCAAAACTCTTGAATCCGCCACCCGCTTTTTCGTCATGGAAAATTAAAGCTGCTGTACTTTTTCCTTTTAAGGCAATGGTTTCCTTTTGATTGGCTTGAGCAAGCTGGCCTTTCAGATCAATTTGTTCAAGCTGAATCACTTGCTGATTTGGCTTGGCAAAACCACTTGCTTTAATATCACCATTTAACAAATTAACAGGTGCAGCCTCAGCAACAGTTTGCGGATTAAAATCTTGAGCTTTAAGCTGAGCTTGCCATGACAGTTGCTGCTTTTCAGTTGGCAATTTAACTTTTGCCAGACCAGACAAACTGCCTTTTTCAGCTTGGTAACGGAAATTTTCGACATTTAACAGATTGTCTTTTAAATCGAGTCGCGCTTCATATTTACCTGTTGGTAATAAAGCCTGTTCATGCGGACGCACAGTGGTTGCAACATAAATATCCTGTTGTCCCTCTTTGAGTGCCACATTGGTATGACCTTCCTCACTACTCAACCAGCCAATATAAGGCATGGCGCGATCAATGCCTTTCCATGAAATATCCAGCAGCATAGGCTGAGCTTTATTATTTTTTTCTTCAGCCTGATCAAGTTTAAGTGCCCAAGTCTCATATTTATCAAAGGCCACTTGAGCCGTTAGCGCCAAACCTTTTTCCAATGAGCCAGAAGAACTAATATTTGCATCAAGTTTTGGTGGTAAAAAGTCTTGTGCGATCTGCGGTACTGTGGTGTTTTCAGGATCCAGATGATCAAGACGACCTTTAACATCCCAAGAGACATGCTCATGCCAGTTGACAATACCATTCAGGCTGACAGCACCTTTCATTAACTGACCATTAAAATCACGGATATTTAACTGATGGGTTAAATCTGTATCCATCAGTGCGGTATATTTCCCTTCAGGAATTTGCTCACCTTTTAAATCCGTATCGAGATTTAAGGCCAGCTTTTGTATATCACCGTTAAATCTGACCACGCCATCTTTAGCAAAGAGTTTCTGGTCTTTTAGTAAAGGCAAATGATAATTTTTTAAAAATAACTCGCCTTGCATGGGCACATGTTCACGCACAGGATGAAGCGTTGCCCGACCTGTGAGCAAATCAGGTGTGGTTGTTGCAACGCCTACTCTCAAAGTGTCTAAAGAACCACGCGCTGCAACCTTAATCGTTTCAATATCCAGACTTTTTAACGACGGAATAATTAAATCAGCATTCGCATTTAAAGGATATTTACCACTAAAATCCATCTGACCTGAAGCATTCTGGACGGCTAAATAGCCCATATCCATACGCGAATCTTCAAATTCCAGCTTGGTCTCAGACCACAATGCATCTTTTAAATAAACATCATTAAAATCAACTTTTGAGGTTGCGGTCTGGATTTCCAGATGATCCAGACTGGCTTCATTGATACGCAAGACAAATGGCAGCTTGATCGGATCAAATCCAAACGGTTCATCTGATGGTGGTTTTTTATTAATAATTTTCAGATTACGAACATCAGCATGACTCAAATGTACTTCTTTACTTAGAATCGCTCTCCAACCTAAAGAGACATCTGCCCGATCTAAAGAAACATCAACAGCCTGTAACTGCACCAGAATATTTTTCAGGATAATGCCCGATAGCAGATTACCGCCTTCATATTCGTATTTAATAATTTTCTGGCTTTGCAGCACGCGATCTAATAGAAAACGGCTACCTTTATCCGTAGACATCATTACAACTAAAGAGCTGACCAATAATAAAAGAATGATCAGCACGATCAGCACAATATTTCGAACAATGTGCCGATTTTTTCTTGGTCCAGCTGGAGGTGTCAGTTGCTGTTCTACTTCCGTCATAATCAACCTGAAATTGTTTTCCCTTTATAGAAGGGTTATAAAAAAGTTTTAAAGTTGTGGACCAATAAAGAAATGCAATCGGATCGGATTATTCTCATTCGAAATACCAGAGGCAATATCGAGACGAATCGGTCCAATTGGTGATCTCCAGCGAATACCGACACCCACACTATATTCTGTTGGATTGCTAAACTGTTTGTCGTAAGCATTACCAAAATCCGAGAATACGGCCGCACGCCAGCCATCTTTAAATTGGTAATTATATTCTAATGAACCAACCCCTAAAGCTTGTCCACCCAACTTATAGCCATTTTCTTCTGGAGATAAGCTCTTATAGTCAAAACCACGTAAAGACTGATCACCACCAGTAAAGAAACGTAAGTTATAAGGCACGTTATTAAAATCATCGGTAAAAATATAGCTTGCATCGCCACGACCAACAAACTGGTGATTGTCATTTTCACCCAGTGAATAAATAAAGCGCCAGCCTGCACTCACAATCGCCATATTGGCATCGGACAATAATGATTCTGTACCCAGTTCAACTTTATAGGTTTGTTTAAACCCTTTGGTTGGATTCAAACGAGTATTGCTATTGGTTTTAGAAGCTTCATAGCTCAAGAGCAAAGATTCTTGCTCAGGTTGCGAAACTTTAAAGGCATCTGGGATTTCATCAATATCCACAATTCCTTTTTCAGTTAAACGGTCTAAACGATAACGCAAACCAAAAGTATGTTGCCAGTCGCCGAGTGGATTTTTGATGACACGTTCACCACCCACGACCGCAGACTCGATCAGCAAGTTGACATCTGGACCAATATCATCACGCGTTTCACGCTCATAACCACCCACAAGGTTGAAATAGTCATTTAAAGGATGCTTATAAGGAATGCTGTAACGACCATCAATCGACTGACGGATTTCAGAAACCTCAACGTTGGCATCAAAAGAATGACCATATTTATTGACAATGGCACGGCGATATTGGGTACGAATACGCGCCCCAGTATCGGTCCCATAACCAATACCCGTCTCTAGACTATTTAAACGGTCCGCATTCAGAGTCACGACCACAGGAATTTTCTGATCGATACGTGCTTGCTCTTCTTGTTTTTGGCGCGTTTCGTCATCTTCATCATGCGTTGGCATCGGCATTGAACGGGCTAAAGAATAGGTCTGTGCTTGTTCACCCCCTGAGAATTGCGACTCATCTACAACATCCTGAGTAACTTCTTCCGCCGAGGTAATTTTTGCTCGTGCAAGATCAGCCTTTTGCTGACTATTTAACAACTGTGACTGTTGAATACGTTGCTGATCGACCAAAGCTTGCAAATCTGGTGGTAACTCAAGTGGCGGCTGAATGGCATCTGGCTTGATCGTATCCACCAGCGTATAGTTAAAATAACGGGTATTGGTTAAGTTATTGGCCAGAGCATTGACACGCCAAAACGCATAGTCATCATCTTCATTCCAGGGCGCCAGACTATCCAGCACTTTCTGGGTTAATGGTAATGGCTTGCTCGGATCACTCATCCGATATTCAACTTTCTTCAGTTTGTAACGATCACCTGTTTCATATTTCAGGTTAATGTCTGCGGTTTTCTCAGGCTGACTGATCTTCACATCATGCAAGCGCCAGAACGCATCAAAATAACCGTTATCTGTCGCAACAGTCGTGATCTTGTTTTTTGTCTCTTCATATTTTCCATGGTTAAAGATATCGCCTTCATCCTGCTCTGGAATCAAACGAATCACTTGGAATTGAGGAATATTTGCACCCGCACCCGTAAATTCAATATTTTGTTCTTTAATTTTGACGGGTTCATTCGGCACCACAATAACCTTAACTTTACTCTCGCTTTCTTTCACAAAAGTATAAGTGGCGTTGTAATAACCCACTGCTTGGGCTGCCTGATTAGTCAAAGCACGTAATTGCGGCAAGGCAACATTAAACTCTTCAAAAGATTCCTGAGTAAAACTGGATAACTTGGCCTTGATATTTGCAGCCAAAATGGGCGGAGCACCCGTAACATCTGCCGTAATACGAGGTACTTTATCTGTATTCAGCAGATTCTCTGGACGCAAGCGATGCCAGATTCTTTTAAAGAAACCTTCTTTTTCAGCAGTCTGCTCTGTTTGCGTCTGAAATTCAGGTAAGGTTCGTCCCGTCTCATTGGCTTCTACCACAATCTTGCTGTCAGTCTGTATATCTCGCATCAACTGATCAATATTGACAGGCGCACTTTTAATTTCAGTCAGTTCAGATTGAGAAACATCGCTTACCGAGACTTCAGGGGTTTTAGCAGTATTTTCGCGATAGTTCTTTGCTTCATTTTTTGCGTCTTCCGCGACGCGAAAGATTTCATTTGCCATCGATTGATCCACAGGAATCACGGGCAAATTCTCTAAATTATCATCCAACTGAATCGGTTTTAACTCGTCAATCTGATTTGCAGACTGTTCTTGCTGCTTTAAAGCCGTCAAACTGTCCTGCACAGACAACGAATTTTCTTGATCATTTAAAAGCGCTTGTTGCTGCTTCATCAAAGCAGTTGCCGCATTGGCCTGTTGTTCGGCCTGATCTGCTGTCTGATTTTCAGTCGGGTTTAAAATTTGATCTTGCGCATAAGCAATTGATATACAATAAGTAATTAAAAAACCGCTACAAATAAGTTTAGGAAAACCCTGCATTTTAAAAATTAAATGCATAGAATGAACCAGTGTTGACTGTTTAAACTTCGATTTAGATGGCATGTAGAACTCTAAACTTATTTTTTAATTTATCATTTTTGATGGCTGAAACAACTTCAAATCTTTGATTTTTCATCCAATCAGACAGGGATATCATACATGCATTTCATCACATTTTTACAGTTCGTCACATTTTTTTATAAATCACAATGAAGTGAACACACGATGAAACAAGATGAGCGCTTAATGACATCACGTCGGTTTGCCCCGATGTTTTTCACGCAATTTTTTGGAGCACTGAATGATAATGTTTATAAACAAGCGCTTCTGTTAGTCATCACTTATGGTTGGATTCAACAACAAAGTGCGCCCGTCAGTACTTTAAATAATTTAGCGGCGTTACTGTTTATTCTTCCTTACTTCTTCTTTTCAGCAACAGCTGGGCAAATTGCAGATAAGTACGAACGCTCACAGCTTATTCGCTTCATTAAAATATTAGAAATTGGCATCATGTTGATTGGCACAGCAGGTTTTTTGCTGGGCAATCTTTGGCTGCTGTTATTTGCCCTATTTTTAATGGGAACGCATTCCACCTGTTTCGGGCCGATCAAATATGCCATTCTGCCTGAAATTTTAAAGCCACAAGAACTGATGTCCGGTAATGCCTTATTCCAGTCAGGTACATCGATTGCGATTTTACTGGGGATGATCCTCGGTGGCGCAGTAATTGCTTCTTCTGAAGGCAATCTGCTCTGGATCAGTGTAACTGTGGTGGCTATTGCTTGCTTAGGCTATTTGTGTAGTCGTTTTATCCTGCCACAAAAAGTCGCTGCACCCGATCTTAAAATTGACTGGAATTTTTTTCGTACCAGTTTTCAAACTATTAAATATGCCAAAAGCATCCCGATTGTTTTTGTGATTCTGTTAGGCAATTCTTGGTACTGGTTTTATGGTGCAACCTACCTGACCCAGATTCCACAACTCACACAGCAAAACTTACATGCTTCTGAAAATGTAGTGAGTCTGCTTCTGACCTTTTTCTCGGTTGGTATTGGCGTTGGTTCTTTACTTTGCAGAAAAATCGGCGGCACTGAAATCAATATTAAAATGGTGCCCTACGGTGCGATTGGCTTAACTGTTTTTGCACTTTATCTTGCAGCAAGTCTGGCGTTTGTACCAGAACGTACTGGCGACCTGCTCACGTTAAAAGATATGTTTACGCAAGGTACAGTCTATTATCACGTTATGCTTGCCGTTACTTTACTCGGAATCAGCGGCGGTTTTTATATCGTGCCTCTTTATGCCATGATGCAGGCCTACTCACCACGCTCGCACCGTGCGCGTATTGTTGCAGCAAACAATATCTTAAATGCTGTATTTATGGTCTCTTCGGCAGTTTTTTCAATTTTAATCTTAAGCATTTTAAAAATTGATATTAAAATCTTATTCACCATTACTGCTGTTTTAAGTGCAATTTTCTCATTCTGGTTATTAAAACGACTCAAACCATTATTGGAAAATGCGCCCAATACTTTAGAGGATTAATATATGCGTCAATACACAGGTCTCGATAAACTTATTAATTCTTTTGATCAGGCTTTACGTAGTCTGGTACCTGGAGCAACCAGTGCTCAACGCTCAAATCCAGCCAGTGATGAACCTTCACAACTCTGTGTGAGTGATGCACGCCATGTTGCAGGTTTGATGCGCGTTAACCACAGTGGTGAAGTATGTGCTCAAGCGCTTTATCATGGACAGGCATTGACGGCAAAGCTGCCACACGTTCGTGAAGAAATGCAGCATGCTGCGATCGAAGAACAAGATCATTTAGCTTGGTGTGAAGATCGTTTAAAAGAACTGGATAGCCACACCAGTGTCTTAAACCCGATCTGGTATGGATTGTCTTATGGCATGGGTGCGATTGCAGGCATTGCAGGCGACAAATACAGCTTAGGTTTTGTCGCTGAAACTGAACGTCAGGTGAGCCAGCATTTACAAGAACATCTCCAGCAATTGCCAGCGCATGATGATCGTTCACGTAAAATTCTTGAACAGATGAATGAAGATGAATTGCATCATCGTGATACTGCATTGAATGCAGGTGGAGTTGATTTACCCGTGCCTGTACGCATTACCATGACCGCAATTTCAAAATTAATGACAAAAACCAGTTATTATTTATAAACTCGTCTAGGGAATTATGACTTCATAATTCCCTTTTTTCTGCTCAATTCTTCATAAAACTCTTATAAAAGATCAGCGAAATACAATTTTCCCTTTATCTGTCGAATAACGGTCAGACCAGAAACTTTGTGGTTGCTTTTCAAGATCAGTAAAAATCGTATAGTTAATTTTGCCTTGTCTAAACTCAAACTGACCATTTTTTTGAGTTGCTGCTACTCTGGTATCATTCACCCAGACACGTTGTTGTTGGTCAATTCGAATGGTTGCCAAGGCTGTTCCATCTGATCTTTCAGCAATCCATTGAGGCTGATTGACACCATTCTCAGGCGCCGCAACTGCATCTGGCGCTGTAGATCCAGCCTTCATATTTTCTTCTGCTGTTTTATGAATATCACAACCTTGCGCTTCACTCAGTTGCGTACAGCCTGAACGTTCGAGCTGTTCTCTATATTTGGCATCAATGGCATAAGCAGAGTTCATGACAACACATGCCATCAGTCCGACAGTAATAAATTTGATTTGCATGATGCATCCCTTGCGATTGATCAGTTAAATATTTAAACATTGATCTCGGCATGGGTCTGTAATTTAAATGTTTAATCCCAAAAGCAAACAGCCTGTGACCGAAATCACAGGCTGTTTAAAACAATATTTTCAACTTAATTTAGACCATGTTCTGCTTTAAAACGTTCCATGTTTCTCACGGCATCATGATAACGTGATTGTACGCTGCTGCTATTGATCCGTAGATCATATAAACGCTTCTTATAATCATCCCGAACTTTAGAAGAAAGATCAGTACGTTCCAGCTCTTTTAAATACCGATTCATCTCATTCTGTGAACGGCTGAACTCCGAATCGGCCTGATAATATTCGTTGGCAGCCTGATAATAAGGTCGTAATGATTGGCGTTTTTCAACAGGACAAACTCGGAAATCCCCACGACCTTCTAATGCTTCACTGAAAATATTTTCAGGCTGACAATAATAGCCTAGACCTTGTTGATAGCCTTTTTCATAGAGACTCTGATTAGGAACAACATTGGCTTTCTGGCAAGACGAATAATACTTATCTAGACGTGATTGATGCCCAGCCGAACCATCTTTTTCACCCACGCTTAACCAGTTGGCAGTTTTACATTGCTCAACACTCATGGCTGCACAACCAGAAAGTAAAACCATCAAAGTCGATAAAATTAAAATATTTTTCATGAAAATGTTCCTAATTATTATGCGATTACATTCAAACAAATTACATTGTAATGACAGGATAGTTCACCTTTTGATCATAGCTTAGATCAGCATGTTGCCATAAATCAAATAGAGGAATTTTCACATCCAACGCTAAAGGTAATTTTTTAGGATTAAACTGCATATTCTCTAAGGTATGTCCCCAAGCAATCACATCAATATCCAGCGTGATCTGATGTGAAGGACGAGTACGCCCTGATTGTTGTTCCAGCCTTTTTAACAGTTCAGTGATTTCATCAATACTAAGTTGACTTGTTAATAGACAGGCCGAGTTCCAGTAATCAGCCCCGATCCCATCTCGACATGGAATTTCATAAATCGGAGAAAACACCACTCTACCGAGTTGAGCAATCTGCTCATAAGCAAAAGTGAAATTTTGTTGCTGCTGGAGATTACTCGCCAGTGCGAGCGCAAAAATTGTTTCTGTTGCGTTCAAGGCGAATTCCTACTGCATTAGCTTGAGCAATAATTGCGGGTTTACGAATCGTGATCGTGATCGACTCAATAGAAGGAAAAGTCGTAAATAGACACTCAAGAACCAAATGAGCAGCATGCTCAATCAGTTTCGGTTTTGCTGTTTGAATCACTTGTGCTGCAAGCTCACAGATTTGAGCATAGTTGAGCGTATCTTCCAGCTCATCCGAGTTTGCAGCCTGACTAAGATCATTATGAATGGTGAGATCTAGCATTAAAGGTTGAATAATCTGGCGTTCCCAGTTGAAACAGCCGATCACAGTATCAACTTTTAACCCTTCAATAATAATGGCATCCATAATGACCTATTGAACCGATAAATAAATTAATGCTTTAAAAAAGAAGCAGGTTCAATATTGTGAACCATTTTCAGACGTTGGTCAGCATAAATATCGGTATATGGTGCAAGAACACGCATGAAACGATCAAAATATAACATTTGCTTGAATAATAACGCGAAGTCACGCGGGAATTTGATGCCATGACGTTCGCCCACAGCCACCATATCCATCATGATGTCATTCAGGTCTGCTGGATTCGAACTCAGAATTTCTTGTGGATCTGCCAGTAATACACCACTAAACAAACGTTCGAGATCATCGGCCAATACTTGCGTATCAATTTTTTGATGCGTCATGCCCATCTTAAGCATATTCTCAGCCATCGCAACGTAGTTGGTGTGCTGCAACGCATCCATAAATGCCATACATGCAGTCCAAACTTCTGGTTTTAACTGACCAACAATACCAAAATCGATAAAGCCAATACGACCATCTTCAAGCAACATCAAGTTGCCTGCATGTAAGTCTGCATGGAAACTCTTACACAACATCAAGCTACCAAACCAAGTATTCATAGCCGTAATCAGGACTTGGGTTGGATCTTTGGCATATTGTTTTACGACGTCAAAGTCCGTCAATGGCACACCATATAAACGCTGCATGGTTAGTACACGGCGGGTTGAAAACTGGTGATACACCTTTGGTGCTGTCGCAGCCTGATTGCCTGAGATATTCAGATACTGGATAAAATCATCCAGATTTTGTGCTTCTTCAATAAAATCAACTTCACGTACCATGCGTGTCTTAATTTCATCGACAATTTCAGACAGTGAAGCAAATTTGATTTTAGGCACTGCTTTTTCGAGTAACTTGGTTGCCCAATGCACTACATTCAAATCGGTATAAAGAATCGTTTCAACGCCAGGCTTCTGAACTTTTAAAACGACATCTTCACCCGTCACCAATCTTGCTGGATGAACTTGTGCAATCGAAGCAGAAGCTAATGGTTTTTCATCAATAAAACTGAAAATTTCATTGAGATTTCGACCTTCAAATTCTTCCGCCAAAACCTTTTGGATATAACTAAAAGGCAAAGTCGGCGTTTGATCTAGACAGCCCTGAAATTCCTGAACATATTCTCGCGGGAATAAAGACGGCGTACTGGCAATAAACTGGCCCAGCTTAATATAAGTCGAACCAAGCGACTCAAAGGTCTCACGCATGAGTTTAGCATTGCTTGGTTTCTCAGTTGCATATTTCACACCTGCTTGTGCTGCAACCACTACTGTTTCACCAATACGTGCAACAGAGCGTAATCCATCGAATAAAATATTTCTTTTCATAATCTTTCTTGCCTCACAGATGGCATTAGTTTAGCAAATTTTGCTCATTTTACCGATCAAGTTGCCTGACAAACTGGACAATTTACATCTTTTTCAAATTTAAGAATGCGTTGCGACAGATTCAAACCATTCCAGAGCAACAGTTTTTGCTTAAGTGGCGTCAAACCCAACCCTAAAAACAGCAAAGTGTGATGTGCTTGTAATGACGCTATCATTACAGGTGTCGTTGCCAATACACCAGACTCAGCACAGCGCAAGCCTTCATTGGCATGCTCTTCTTTAGGAAATAAGCATTCATAACAAGCTGAATCTGACTCAACCATAAACATCTGCCCTTCAAAACCAATCGCTGAAGCACTGATAAGTGGCACTTGGTGTGTTTTACAGACACGATTCACCAGATAACGCGTGGTAAAATTATCGCAACCATCTAACACTACATCCTGATGCTGTACGAAGTCATCAGCATTCGTTTCATCGAAACGTATATTTTGATAGCGGACTTGTATATGTGGATTAATGGCTTGTAGATGTTTTGCCAATATTTCAGCTTTGTATCGACCTAAATCATTTGAGGTAAATGCAATTTGACGTTGTAGGTTACTCATCTCAATGGTGTCGGCATCGACAATGGTAATTTTTCCCACCCCAGCACGAGCCAGCAGCTCAGCACTGGTACAGCCGATTCCACCTGCGCCGATAATCAGTACATTGGCAAGTTTTAGTTTTTCTTGTGCTTCAATATCCCAACCATCTAATAAAATCTGACGACTATAGAGATGCATTTCCTCATTACTAAGCTCAAATTCGTTTTCAAAATGGTCTGACACGTGGCTACTTCTTTATTTTCAAGATAGTGCTGATTCTAAGTCGATGCAGGACTTGAGGAAAGTAATAAATTTTATCTAAACGCATTTTCTTTCGACCAAGTTTTATTTTTATCCCAACAATTCGATCGCTCTTTAATAGCTGAATAAAATCAAAAACTTATAATATCGACTAAAAACTTTAGGTATTTATTCTTTTTTAATTATAACTTTATGTTTTAACGTAAGTTATCTATTATATTTTATAGTTGACTACCGTATAGGTAGTTTAGAAGATAAATCATTAGCAAGTCGCATATTCAATGGTGTTGACTACCGTATAGGTAGTTTAGAAGACCACGCAGCCTTCAAGTTTTTTTTCTTCCTCGTTGACTACCGTATAGGTAGGTTAGAAGTGACAGAATTGGCGTACCGCTGATTTAACCGCGTTGACTACCGTATAGTTAGTTTAGAAGTCAAACGCTCGCTTTTCTTCATACGTGCATTTGTTGACTACCGCCTAGGTAGATTATGTTCACCCATATAAAAATGACCTTAATTTTTTTGAACGATTAAGGCCATAATTGCTATGGTCAGGTCAGGCAACAAGATTTCAAAAATACCTTAGCCATAAATTTATCTATCATCCATTATTTTCTAAAATTCACATACACTTAAAAATGCTACTTCCGATCATGCATCATTTCATAAGATTGCGCTCTTAACACATCCTCTTTAGTTCCAAAAGATTGATTACGCAACTGATTAATCGACTGTTGTTTACTGGCATCGCTCGCATCACTTTTTAAAATCTGGTCGCGCTCAGCCAAATAACCATTGACCTGTGTTTGCCAGCCTGCCTCTTCCTGATCCACCTTTTCGAGACGATCCGCAGCTTCTGGCCCTAACAGACTTTCACGCATATTACGAAGCTCTTGTGCAGAACCACCTTTCTCACGGATCTCCTGCGTCAATTGCTGTAACTCAGCAAATTGCATAGAAACCCAAACACCATCCGCCATCGTACTAGGAAGCTGATCAATCAGTTTTGCCAATTCAGCTGCTTTTTGCTGTGCAGTTAAAGTCTTATTGGCATGAATACGCATCTGTTCAATATTAAACTGATTTAACTTACGTTCATTACCAAACAAGGCATTGATCTCAGCCGCATTAAAAAACTGCTGCTGGACTTTATACATCTGATCAAGGACTTTCTGAAAACCTTCAATATCACCCGTTTTAAAGTTACCATTAGGTTTTAAATTTTTGAGGGTATGACTGTACGCCACATATTGATCTAACAAATAAATCGCATAACTTGAAGCCGTATCAGGTAGCGTTGCTGTTAGATATTGACGAATATCCGCGATCAATTCCGTTTCGGTTTTCTCGCCCAGACTTGAAAAGAAATAATCAAAACAACTACGGATTCCAACTGTCAGTATAAGTTTACCGTTGGCATCCACCTGAATTGGACAATCAATTTCAGTGCCTTGTAATGAAGCTGCTAGAACAGGTAGTTTTCCCTTTTGATGATCTTGTGTTACACCAGCAAAATTGTGCTCTGAGAACTGTGCTTGAGCCTGCTGGTTCAATGGATGCGAAGTCGTTTGTGCATCGGGCTTAAATATCCAGTAAATCAAAGCCAATATCAGCAATAACCCGATAATCACACACAAACTGATGGTTTTATTATTTAAAAATTTACCGTTCATCATCCCTTGCTCTATTTATCCTTTATTTTTAAATCCGTTTTAGCTAAAGGAGCAAATGCTGCCCCTTTAGCTTATTTATTATAACCCCTGATTTTTTAAACGATTGGCTTGTGCACGGTATGGCGTGACTGGATTTTGCAAAAACCCTACCAGACCTAATACCTGATTTACCTCATCCAAATGGTTAAATGCATAGTTATCACGAATGACCGTGCCTAAATGGCTCGAACAGCGTGGTACCAAACCATCATTTTCACCAGAGATCAGTAAAGAGGTCGCTGTTAAAGCATAGTCCATCGGATCAGCTGCATTGGTAAATGGGCTGGTTCCACTCCATGAATAATAACGAACCCCATTCACCAGTTCGGCACCAGATCCACACGCTGTGGTTGGTACACCTGCTGGAAAGCGTTTATTAAAGTCTGCTGAACCGCTGGTCGTGAGTGAGTTTAGGCCTGCAATTGCATCTTGATCATAGTAATGACCAGAACCTATGCCGACCAATGAGAAGAAGGCATTTACGCCTGCCGCAATAATAGGTGCAAGTGCTGGGCCAGCAGGTGATTTAACAACTGAATCAACCACATCTGCAACATCTGAACCTTTAGTTGGGCCTCCTACTGCTGTCACTGAAGCAATCTTATTCGGCAATAAGCTTGCTACATAACGAACCGATTGTGAGCCATGACTATGGCCAATTAAATTGATTTTTTCAGCACCTGTAATTGCCAGCACCTGTTTTGCCTGTATCAGTAGTTGTTCCCCGCGTACTTCCGATGAATTAAAAGAAGCTTGCTGTGCAACAAATACATTGGCCCCATTTCCCACCAGATCTTCAGTAATCCCGTTCCAGTATTGCAATGGGCCAACCGCTGAGAATCCAGCCATACCGTGTGCTAAGAGAATAGGATACTTGGTTTTTGCATAACTGGAGGTGACGTTGGTACTACCGCCGACTGAGCAACCGTTCACATTACAGTTTTGCCATGAGGCTTTAGGTGATAGAAAATCAAACAAACCTGCATGAACAACGGTTCCACTGCTAATAAACATGCCTGCCATTAACGCCATAGCATTTAAATATTTCTTTTTCACGTTTTTGCTCCGAGCATTTTTCATTTTTATTACAAAGTGTTAGTCCTATAATTTTGTACGTGGAATCATTCCTAGCATACAAAAGGGATATCAAATCACCCTCCTTTAATATTGTTTGATTTTTAGACTAAAGCAAACTGCGCCAAAATCATAACAATTCAGGCCAAAATTACGACTGATTGATAAAATTCCGATGAATGTACATACCCAAAGCGAATGGAATGGATTTCCACTTTAGGCGTTGTTAAAAAGGTTCTACGCGATACACAATGAAAATATGAGCATCGATGTATATGAGAACTTAATATCTGCTTTGAATTTTCACGCAAAAAGATACAGAATCATTCTGCCTTTTTGCTGTAGTGAACATGTTAAATGCAGAAAAATTGAATCTTATTTTTCCAGAGATTATGTAACAATAACCAGTCTTATCATCCTGCCGGATCGCGTATGAGTGCTCAAGACATTACAGCCGTTGAACTTTCCAAAGCCTATCGTCTATTAAATCATGGCCCTACCGTTCTGGTCTCTGCTCAGCATGAACAAGACACTGATGTGATGGCTGCTGCATGGGCTTGTGCACTGGAACTTACACCAGCCAAAGTCACTGTTGTTCTGGACAAAAGCACCAAGACTCGTCAACTGGTTGAGCAAAGTGGTTATTTTGCACTACAGGTGCCCTGCTATGCGCAAATTGATATGGTGCACCAACTCGGTACGATTAGTAAATTTGATCAGCCCACCAAACTGGCAGATTGCAAAACGGAATTGTTTTATCAGGATCCCTATCCACTCCCGCTGGTCACAGGCAGTCTGGCATGGTTGATTTGCAAAGTTATTCCAGAGCCACATAACCAGCAAGCACACGATTTATTTATTGGATCTGTGGTTGCAGCATGGGCCGATTCTCGCGTATTCCGAGATGGACACTGGCATTTTCAGGACGCTGCAAAAGAGTTGCGAAGCTTGCACTATATTGCGGGTGGAACCTTTTATTTAATTGGCGATGAAGTCAAAGCCAAATAATCAGCAAGGTCTTAGGCAATGATTTTCAGCATTGCCTGCCTTATTTATTCAGCTTTCATCATTTCACGGTATAAGGTATCTAGGAACTGCTGCTGTTTCTGATTGTCTTTAAAATAACGTTGATAATTGACACTGCAGCTTTCTACATCGGCGATATTGGCTTTATTAAAAGACCAGTCCGTGGTGTCTTTGACTGTAATACCTAGATCATCATCACAACTCTGCCACAATTGAGCAAATCGACTGCGCTGCTTTGCATCAAGTTGTTTAAAGTCGGCATACACAGAAAAACCATGCATTTCTGAATTAAAAAATTTCGAAATCATGCTCACAGGCACGCCACCCCACATCATCGGTTGATCTTGAGGAAAACGAATATCTTTGAGTTTATCCTCAGACATTATTTTATCTTGCTCGCCTTCCTTTAAAAACTGGGTCTCATAAACCAAGGTTGTGCCTACGGGTACCTGAATTTTTTTAACGATGCGCGCTTCGCGAGTTTTATAATAGGGATAATTCGGTGATGAATTTCCACCTGTTGGATTCATATTACCGACACAACCCGTTAGACTCAGGCCAAACAATGTAGCAATCATCAGTCTATATTTCATATCTAAATCCTTTTGGTATCGTTATTCTTATCAAGAAGCTGTTTCTTACCTTAGAGTCAAACCCGTCAACAGACAATATAAAATTTGAGAACGAGAATAAAAAACAGTTGCAAGCGCCAAGCTCACAACTGTTCTGTAGATTGATTCAATTTTTTTAAAAGCTTATTTTGGTGCCATACGAATCGCACCATCCAGACGAATCACTTCACCATTTAAATATGAATTTTCTGCGATATGTGCCACTAATCGAGCAAATTCTTCTGGGCGCCCCAAACGTGAAGGATAAGGCACCATTTGCCCTAAAGCATCCTGTACGTTCTGCGGTAAACCTTTTAACATCGGGGTTTCCATAATACCCGGTGCAATGGTCATCACGCGTATCGCATGACGAGCAAGTTCTCGTGCAATCGGCAAAGTCATCGCCACAACGGCACCTTTCGATGCAGAATACGCCGCTTGCCCAATTTGTCCATCAAAGGCTGCAACCGAAGCTGTATTGACGATCACCCCTCGATCTTCATCACCTTCCGCAACGGTATTTTTGCTCATGGCATCCGCTGCATAGCGCAACATATTAAATGTGCCTGTGACATTGATGTGTAACGTTTTCGAGAACATTGCCAAATCATGTACACCCTCTTTGCCCACAACTTTTGCCGATGGGCCAATTCCAGCACAATTGATCAGACCATATACACTGCCATGTTTGGTCAGCACATCTTTAAAAAACTGTTCCGCAGCTGCTTCATCGGTCACATCCAGTTTTACAAATTCTGCCTGTGCTCCCAATGCTTGTGCTTGTTGTTGTCCTGCTTCAACATTCATGTCGACCAAAGTGACTGAAGCACCTTTTTCAACCAAATATTCAGCTGTTGCTGCACCTAAACCAGAGCCACCGCCTGTAATAACAAAATGTTTTCCCTGAATTTTCATTTACGTTTCCTATCAAATTAAAGATATAAATTTTTATAACTAAGCCTAAAGGCAACTTTTTTCCGATACAATTTCAAAAAGTAGCAAAGTTAATGCGACTTTTGAGCAGTCGATCTATTTATTCTCCTGTATTTCATGCTGATATGACCAAAAACCACACTCACGATCTTAATGCGGCCAAGGATACAATTTCAAATGCTTTAATTCGGGAAGCATTAAGCGTTGCTGCAAGTCGCGGTTTAAATATTGTCAGTATTGCCAATCGGGCTGGCATTTCTGCTGAGTTGTTAACCTCAAGCAAAGCTCGCGTTCCTGTCGCGCAGTGTGCCCAGTTATGGGTAGAACTGGCGGAGAGTATGAATGATGAGTTTCTCGGTATGGATACCCATCCCATGCGCCGTGGTAGCTATCAATTACTGGCAAAGCTTGCGTTTAATACCGAAACGCTGGAACAGGCAATTAAAGAAATTTTAAAGTTTTTAGCGCTGATTCTGGATGATATTCGCGGTGAACTGGTTCAGAAAGGTACTAAGGCTTATCTAATCCTGCATGATCGCGAACAACCAAAGCGAATGTTTACTTACTCGACCTTTCTGATGCTAGTTCACAGCTTAATGTGCTGGCTCAGCGATCAACGCATTCATTTTCATAAAATGACGTTTAGATGCTATCCACCTGTCGAAATACAGGATTATCGTGTCCGTTTTTGTGAAAATATTCACTTTCATGCTGAGCAAAATAGCATCGAATTTGATGCACATTATCTGAAACATAAAATCAAAAAAGACAAACAGGCACTCAATGATTTTCTCAAACATACGCCCTACAACCTGATTGTACGTTTTAAGAATGAAAATTCGCTGAGTCTACAAATACGTCGGCAATTGCTTCTACAAGCACCTTCGGAATGGGCGGAACTGAAAGATATTGCGCAGCAGCTCAATATGTCGACAGCCACCATCCAGCGTCGTTTAAAACAGGAAGGTGTCAGCTACCAGCAGTTGAAGAATGACATTCGCTGTGATATTGCAATTGAAAGGCTGAGCAAAACGGATGATTCAATTCAAAGTATTAGCGATGACCTCAACTTTCATGATCCAAGTGCTTTTCACCGTGCCTTTAAAAAATGGAGTGGTGTTAGCCCGGGCAGTTATCGAAAAACCTCTCCATTAAAGAAAAATAAACTGAACCTACTTGATGAGTAAAAGGAATTAAGCCATGTACTTACCTGAAATTTTTGAAGAAAAAGACACTCAAAAACTCTATCAACTGATTCAGGATTATCCTTTTGCGACCCTTATCAGCCACAGTTCAGAAGGCTTGGATGCCCATCATCTGCCTTTCAAACTGATACTCGATGAAGAAAATCAAACGGCGACACTGATTGCACACATTGCCAAAAATAATGCATTGCATACGCAAATCCCAAATGGCACAAAAGTCCTGATTATCTTTCAAGGTGAGCAAGGTTATATTTCACCAAATTGGTATCCAAGCAAACAACAGCACCATCAACATGTACCGACATGGAACTATCAGGTGGTGCATGTTAAAGGCAAAATTAATTTCTTATCTGATGAAAAACCATTGCGCGGCATTTTGGCAAAACTGACACGGACACATGAAGCGAAACAGCCTATTCCATGGAAAATGTCAGATGCACCTGCCGAATATATTACTCAGCAATTGCAAGGAATTGTGGGCATTGAAATTCAGATCACCGAGATCACAGGCAAATTTAAATTGAGTCAAAATCGGGAAAAAGTAGATGCTTTAGGCGTGGTTGATGGGCTTGAAAAACACGGCAATCACAATTTAGCAAAAGCCGTACAGCAATATATTAAAGATTAAGCAGACTTTTGACCTAAACTGACCCGATCATTGCCGCCATAATCCTTAATGGTCTGGATTTGCTCAAAACCTTGCTGCTCGAAGACCTGGCGAACAGCTTCACCTTGGTCATAACCATGTTCCAGCACAATCCAGCCTTCTGGTTTGAGCCAGTTTTTACCTTGCTCGATAATAATTTCGATATCCGCCATCCCCTGACGATCCGCAATCAAGGCACGCTCAGGTTCAGACTTGAGCTTCTGCATATGCACGTCTTCTGGATCAATATACGGTGGATTCGACACAATTAAATCAAACTGCTGCTCATCCAGTGCTTCAAACCAGGCACCACAAGCAAATTTCACCTGCATCAGACCATGACGAACCGCATTTTCCTGAGCAACCGCTAAAGTTGGCTCATAAATATCAGTCGCCATGACTTGCCATTGCGGACGTTCACTCGCAAGTGCCAAAGCAATTGCACCCGTTCCCGTACCCAAATCAACAATCTTGGCTTGCTGATCCAGTGGCAGCTTTAACACTGTTTCCACAAGAATTTCAGTATCTGGACGTGGCACCAAAGTGTCATGCGTCACTTTCAGATCTAAGGTCCAAAATGGCTGTGAACCAGTGACATAGGCCAAGGGCTCACCCTGCTCAATACGAGCCAGACCATCCAGATAAGCTTGTTCCTGCATGTCTGTTAACTCTTGCTCAAGGCGTAGTTTGAGTTCCAGCGCATTAATACCGAGAAGATGTTCAAGTAGCCATGCCGCCTCCTGACGTTCATAGCTATCAATTTCACCTTTAATCTCTAACGCTTGAGCAATATTCATTAGCCGCCATTTTCCTGTGCAAGCATCGCCAGCTGATCGGCCTGATATTCACGATGCAAGCTGTCCAGTAATTCGGTTAAATCACCTTCCATAATTGCATCTAACTTATATAAAGTCAGGTTAATACGGTGATCGGTCATACGACCTTGTGGATAGTTATAAGTACGAATACGCTCTGAACGGTCACCTGAACCGACCAAATCACGGCGCATTTCTGATGTTGCTGCATCTGCTGCTGCACGTTTGGCATTTTCCAGACGTGACACCAACAAGGCCATCGCTTTGGCTTTGTTCTTATGCTGTGAACGTTCTTCCTGACATTCCACCACAACTCCAGACGGAATATGGGTAATACGCACCGCAGAATCAGTTTTGTTAATATGCTGACCACCCGCACCTGACGCACGATAAGTATCAATACGCAAATCAGCAGGATTGATTTCAACTGTAGTATCTACATCTACTTCTGGAAGAATAGCAACTGTACATGCCGAGGTATGAACACGTCCTTGCGATTCAGTTGCAGGGACACGTTGTACACGGTGCGCGCCACTTTCAAACTTCAAGCGGCCATACACACCTTCACCATCAATACGGCAAATGATCTCTTTATAACCGCCATGCTCACCTTCATTTTCAGAAAGCACTTCAATACGCCAACCTTGGGTTTCAGCGTATTTACTATACATACGGAATAAATCGCCCGAGAAGATCGCAGCTTCATCACCACCCGTTCCCGCACGCACTTCAAGATAAGCCGCATTGGCATCGTTCGGATCTTTAGGAATCATCAACACATTAAGTTGATCTTCAAGCTCGACCAGAAGCGCTTTATTTTCTTTGATTTCTTCTTCGGCCATATCTTTGAAATCAGGATCTGACTTCATCATTTCGGCAGTTTCAATATCTTCTTCCGCTTGACGATACTTACTCCAAACTTCGGTGATTTCAGTTAAATCATTATGTTCACGGGACAATTTACGGAAACGTTTATTGTCCGAAATTACTTCTACATCAGCGAGTAATGCAGTCAGCTCTTCGTGACGATCACAAAGTTGATCGAGTCTTAAACGGAGTGATGCTTTCATGGGCGGAATATCTCAAAATCTAAAGACTCAGTGCGATCAAAATAGGGTTTGTTGACCTTACAGCCATGCATTGCGTTATCGGCTAAAACAACAGAAATAAGGCATGAAAAGACAATGGTGCCCCTACGAAGCACGAGTAAAATCAAAAAATTGCGCATAGTTTACAGACTCTGCCGCTTAAAAGACATAGTGAAACTGTGGAACTTACTATTCCTCCCTCATTTCATCACAAATTGTTCAGTTTTAGTTTTTACAGCTTGTTCTCTGCCGAGTGCTTAGCTATAAATAATGGAGGATAAATAGAATGATAAAACAACAGGATAAACTATGAATAATTTTATTAATCGTCCTACCTCTGCCTTTATTGCAGCAAGCTGGGTTGCCTTAATTGCAGGTGCCGTTGGCTTTATGATTGGATTGTGGAATGCCAATATGCCACTCCATGAAAAAGGCTATTATCTGGTCATTTTACTCTATGGCCTTTTCTCGGCAGCATCTCTGCAAAAAACGGTACGAGATCAACTTGAAGAAATTCCTGTGACTGCCATTTACTACGGACTGTGCTGGGCCTCAATGGCAGTGTGTATCGTGCTTTTATTGATTAGTTTATGGAACGCCGAACTGACAATGAGTGAGAAAGGCTTTTATATTATGTCCTTCCTGTTAAGTCTATTTGGTGTCGTCGCCACACAAAAGAATATTCGTGATCTAAATTATTTACGTCTCCAAACAGAATTTAACCCGCGTCAACTCAAGTTAGAAGACAATTCTGTAAAAGATGAACAACAAGACTAAGTTTTATTTTGAAATAAAGGCTTAAAAATATTTAAGCCTTATCCTCAACAACAAAACCCTAACTATTTGTTTTTAAATCATTATATATTCTATAAAAACCTAACATAAAACAAAAGATTACAATCCAGACACCAAAGAGTAATAATTTGGGCCAGCTTCTCCACACTTTCATTCTCAAACTTTGTTACATTTGCTGCCATTAGAAAGACGTCCGATTTATTGCGGACACGGAGTCAAAAAATGAAATTAAACGCTTGGTTATGTGGTGCAATCTTTGCAACTTCATCACTTGTTACTGTCGCTCATGCTGATAACGCAACTCGTGTTGCAGCAACATCTGCACTCGGTAGTGTCGTTGGTACTGCACTTGGCAAAGAAATCGGTGGCAATAACGGCGCAATGATTGGCTCTGCACTTGGTGGCGCTGGTGGTGCAGCGGCTGCAAGTAGCAAACGTACACGTACTGAAGCTGCCATTGGCGGTGGTTTAGGTGGTGTGGGTGGTTATACTGTAGGTAAAAACCTCGGTGGTACAACAGGCGGTTATATTGGTGCTGCTGCGGGTGCCGCAGGTGGTTCTGCTTTAGGCCGTAAAGTCGGTCAAGACCGTTATTATGACAATCACCAGTCAAAAAAATACAAGAAAAAAAGAAAGCATCGTCATCACTAATTTCTTAGAAAAAGCACCTTCGGGTGCTTTTTTTATGCCCGCAATCTTTCCAGCCTATCGATAAAATCCTGAGCAAAATGCTAGGTTGAATCATTGTTTCGAACTTTCTAGAATAATTCCCTATTTTTTATATGCCTTTTATTGCATGATGAATACCGAATTACTCTCTCCTGCTGGTTCTCTCAAAAACATGCGCTATGCCTTTGCTTATGGCGCAGATGCGGTCTACGCAGGTCAACCCCGTTATAGCTTACGTGTGCGTAATAATGAGTTTGACCACGACAATTTAAAAATGGGTATTGATGAGGCGCATGCCTTAGGCAAAAAGTTTTATGTGGTGGTCAATATCCAGCCTCATAACAGCAAGCTTAAAAATTTTATCCGAGATATCGAACCGATTATTGCCATGCAACCCGATGCATTGATTATGTCTGATCCAGGCTTGATCATGATGGTACGCGAACATTTCCCTGAAATGCAGATTCATCTCTCGGTACAAGCCAATGCCATTAACTGGGCAACGGTTAAATTCTGGAAGGATTATGGTCTAAGCCGCATTATTCTGTCTCGTGAATTGTCGATCGAAGAAATCGAGGAAATTCAGACACAGGTCCCAGACATTGAACTGGAAGTTTTTGTACATGGCGCACTGTGCATGGCCTATTCAGGACGTTGCCTATTGTCTGGCTATATGAATAAACGTGATGCCAATCAAGGTGCCTGTACCAATGCCTGTCGCTGGGATTACAAAATTCATGCCGCACAAGAAGATGCCAATGGTGATGTGATCCCTGTTCAACAGATCCATTCAGAAAAAACATGTTGTTCTCAAACCTCAACATCTCATTCATCAGCACACACTGTTTTAGTACAGCGCAACGATGAAGATATGTTTGCAGCTGAAGAAGATCAACATGGTACTTATTTCATGAACTCAAAAGATTTACGTGCCGTGCAGCATGTTGATCGACTTACTAAAATTGGAGTGGCTTCACTGAAAATTGAAGGTCGCACTAAATCCTATTTTTATTGTGCACGTACAGCACAGATTTACCGTAAGGCCATAGATGACGCACTTGCTGGCAAAGCATTTGATACTAGCTTAATGACCCAACTGGAAGGTCTGGCCAATAGAGGTTATACCGAAGGCTTCTTACGCCGTCATGTGCATCGCGATTATCAGAATTATACGGATGGTTCATCTCACTTTGACTATCAACAGTTTTGTGGTGAAGTGATTGAGCGTAATGGCGACTATATTCGTATCGAAGTCAAAAACCGCTTTCTGGTCGGCGATTCACTGGAACTGATGACTCCAAAAGGTAATATCAGTTTTATCTTGGAACAGATGCGAGACCTTAAAGGCAATCCGATTGAGAATGCCAAAGGCTCAGGCCACATTGTCGAAATTCCTCTCTCTCCAGAGATTGATATTGCTTATGCACTGCTGATCCGTAATTTACCTGATGCTGCTGAGCAATTGCATTCGGCAGCTTTAGCCTATTCGGCAGATTAAAATGGCTTTGCTGATTACAAAGGCATGTATCAATTGTGATATGTGTTTGCCTGAATGTCCCAATCAAGCGATCGATGAAGGTGCAAAAGTCTATGAAATCGACCCACACCGCTGTACTGAATGTGTCGGTTTTTATGAAGTACCCACTTGTGTGGCGGTGTGTCCGATTGACTGTATTAAACCCGATCCGCAGCACCCTGAAACTCAAACTGAACTTTTACAAAAGTTTAAACATCTACAAATTGTATAAAAGACAGCGATAAAAAAAGCGCCTGACGGCGCTTTTTTTAGCTATACAAATTAGTTTGCATATACTGGGAATTTTGCACAAACTGCTTCAACTTTTGCTTTCACATCAGCGATCACTTTCTCATCACCTTTGCTATCGATCACGTCAGCGATCCAGCCAGCAAGTTCACGAACTTCCGCTTCACCAAAACCACGTGTAGTCACTGCTGGCGTACCGATACGGATACCAGAAGTCACAAACGGAGAACGTGGATCATTTGGAACCGCGTTTTTGTTTACAGTGATATGTGCAGCACCTAACCATGCATCAGCATCTTTACCCGTTACGTCTTGTTTAATTAAAGACAATAAGAATAAATGGTTTTCTGTACCACCAGACACAACATCATAACCACGTGCGATTAATACTTCAGCCATTGCTTGAGCATTTTTCACAACTTGTTGTTGGTAAGTTTTGAATTCATCAGACATTGCTTCTTTGAAGCAGATTGCTTTTGCCGCAATCGCATGCATCAACGGACCGCCCTGGTTGCCAGGGAATACAGCTGATTGAAGTTTTTTCTCGATTTCTTCGTTTGCTTTAGCAAGGATCAAACCAGAACGTGGACCACGAAGTGTTTTATGCGTCGTTGTGGTTGTTACGTCTGCAATTTGTACTGGGTTTGGATATACGCCAGCAGCAACAAGACCTGCAACGTGAGCCATATCAACAAAAAGGTATGCACCTACTTTGTCTGCGATGTCACGGAAACGCTGCCAATCAACAACTTGGCTATATGCAGAGAAACCAGCAACGATCATACGTGGCTTATGTTCTAAAGCTAAACGTTCAACTTCTTCATAATCGATTTCACCCGTTTCTGGGTTTAAACCGTACTGGATCGCATTGTATGTTTTACCAGAGAAGCTTACTTTTGCACCGTGAGTCAAGTGACCACCATGTGCCAAGCTCATACCCAATACAGTATCGCCTGGGTTAAGAAGCGCTAGGTAAACAGCTGAGTTCGCTTGAGAACCTGCGTGTGGTTGAACGTTTGCGTAATCAGCGCCGAATAATTCTTTTGCGCGATCAATTGCAAGCTGCTCGATCACGTCAACATATTCACAACCGCCGTAGTAGCGTTTGCCAGGATAGCCTTCTGCATATTTGTTAGTAAGTTTTGATCCCTGTGCTTCCATCACAGCTGGTGAACAATAGTTTTCAGATGCAATTAACTCAATATGCGCTTCTTGGCGTACGCCTTCAGAAGCAATCGCTTGAGCTAATTCTGGATCAAATTCAGCAATAGAAATATTGGCAAACATTAGCGGAGGGTCCTATAAATTAGGGCTTTTAAGCCGTGCTAAAGATTGGTGCGTATTGTAGCACGAAGTTTGTAATTAAGCAGAATGAAGTTTACTCATTTCTCAATAAAAATTGCTTATATCTATCAAAATCTAGCTTTTTGTTGATTAAGATTTTTCCTTAAGCTTATCATTGGAGTTTATTGTTAATTATCTAGATAAAATGATACGCATTAACGGGAACATTCAGCATTTAAAAATATATGCTTTTTACTGTATCAGAAATCGAAATTATGAAACTCAGATAGAACAAGATCAAGCTCTGTTGGCACAGATACTTATAGACAAATTGTTCGATTTTGATGCTCGTGCTTTAGCATATAAGATAAATAAACAATATAAAATATATAGTTTTATGATTGATCAGCGCACAGTAATGGGCGTTGCTGAATATATTTTTTTTCAAGAAGGTGATGAGTTATATGCTGTTATTGATGCAGAGAGCTTCACTGACATAAGCCCTGCCTATGCAATCTATCACCTAGAACAAAATTTAATTTACTCGCTTCCTCAACATGGCTTCACTCTAGAAGGTTTAAAAAGAAGACAAAAAACGATTGGTATGGCATTCCTTATAATAGGCCTTTTAGTAAATGCTTTCTTTTTATTTAATAGCGAATCTACGGGAGAAATGTTTATAGCAATTATCTCCTCTATTCTTATCAGTGGAACCTTGGGTTTACTGGCATATTTTTCAGTTAGTCTTTTATATAAAAAAGCTGTTCACGAAAGTATGCAAATTTATAAAACTTTCGGTTTTAATGAACCTGAAAAAATTGATTTTAGGGCAGAGTTTTATGAACACAAGCCAACCAAAACACTATGTCCAGATATTGCTTATCTAGAAAGTAAAATTCGGGAATAATTTACCATTAAATTATTCCCAGTGACTTAATTATTCGCAGGCATCGCCGCTTTTACATCCCCGACAATATTGCTGATATTCAAGTCATAAGCTGTACCGTGATTCCACTGTGTATTCGTAATGTACTGGATGCTTGACCCTTTACTCTGAGCCAGCGCTACAAGTGCATCCGTTGCTGCTTTAGGAACGGTTGTGTCCTGTGCACCTTGATAAATCGTAACAGGCTGATTCAACTTCACTTGAGCGGGCTGTGAATCCTTTTCCAGGAATGTTTTCACCAATGGCACAGCCATAAAATTGGTTTGTGTGCGAGGATAATTGGTTAAATTACCATTGCTCAGTGCATATTTCTGCATGGCGTTTCCAAACTTTTTACCTAGCACATCAAAGCAATCAGTTTCTGCATTGTTAGCGATCCCATCCGTTGGCGACTGGAATACATTGGTATAGCTAAAGCTTGGTTCAAGGTTTCGTAGTCCGGCGGTAATTAAGGCCGTAAATGTATCCAGTTGCGCATACATTTCAATTTTTTGCGGCAAAGGTGCATTTTCAACAGATGCATTCCCATTGACCAAAATAGCCGCTAAATTAGACGCAGGAGCAACAGCAATTGTTCCTTTATAATCCAGCTTGGCACGACTTTGATATTGCGCTGCGCCCAATGCTGCTTGCCCACCTTGTGAATGCCCCACTGTCATCCATTGACGAGATACAACTTTACCTTGTCCAGCTAAATAATATCGTGCAGCCACTACAGCATCGGTTATAGAGAATGCCTCACTCTTAACATTCAAGAATGGATGTAATTCTCGACCACTCGGTTCTCCCAAGCCTTCGTAATCAGGCGCGACTACAACATAACCTGCTGCAAGTAACTGCGTAATCATATTTCCAACCTCAGGGCCAGTTGCGTTACGACTCGGCGCGCATTGATCTGCTACCCCTGTCGTACCATGTGCCCATGCAACAATTTTCCATCCTCCTTGAGGTGTTGGCCCGCCTGGTACGAACAACAGACTGGTTGCCATCGTTTCCTTACCATTCTGTCCCAACATTTTATAAGTCAGTACCGAACTTTCCGTAGCCACCGCGCTAAAATCTGTTTTGGTATATGCTACTGGAATCCCCACAACTGGATTTTTAATATTATTTTCTGGAATGTCTGGCTTAGGTACAAACGAAATATCGTTATCATCGTCATTACACGCGCTAAGCAACACGCTTGAACTGATGAGCGCAACCGTTAACAATTTCATATTCATGTCATGTTTCCCTGTTTTTTATCTTTTTCATTTTAATCCTTAGCACATCTTTTACTAAGGCAATTACTTCTATAAGAATGCGCTTAATATCAAATTGTTCAAGTATTTTTTCAATTTTCGATGTTAATTTATCCAAACTCAATTTTATGTTTAAAAAAAATAAAGTGACCTTGACTGATTCAATCCTGTTTCAAATAAATTTCTTGTAAGATATTGGCATTCTCAACTCAGATCAGGTCGACTTTCATGCAAGCCATCATCCTAGATACAGAAACGCATACTTTGAATGGTTTGCCGATTGAAATCGCCTACGCTCCAATTGAAATCGAAAATGGAAAACTCAGTCTGGATAAAAAGCAGATCTTTGACCAACTTTATCAGGTTGGACAACCGATTTCTTATGCGGCCATGGCAGTACACCATATTTTAGAATCTGATCTGGTGGGACAACCTTTTTATAATGAGTTTCAGCTTCCTGCTCAAACCACCTATATTATTGGTCACAACGTTGACTATGATATTGCTGCTATTGCACGTTGTGGTGTCGATGTATCTCAATTAAAGCCCATTTGTACTTTGGCACTGGCACGACATGTCTGGGAAAATGCTGAAGCACATAATATCTCTGCCCTCATCTATCTCATTTCTAAAGGCAGTGATAAAGCGCGTGAAATGCTTAAAGGTGCACATCGCGCGGACGCGGACATTATCTTAACCGCCAATATCTTGATGCACATCATCCATCAACTCAACATTCAAGACATTGAACAACTCTATATTGCCTCAGAAGAAGCCCGTATTCCAAAAAGTATCACCTTTGGCAAACATAAAGGCACTGCCATTCAGGATCTTCCTGCTGACTATATTCAATGGCTAATGCGTCAGGATGATCTAGATCCTTATTTGCGCAAAGCTTTAGAAGCAAAATTAGTTAAATAAGCTTAAAGGGAAAGTCTTTTCGTAACTTTCCCTCTTTATCAAAAAAGGCAGTGATATTTAATAAATTGTTAATATTACTGTCATTTTTCAACTCTATCTTAATCCCCGTCTTATCTTGATTAGGGGGAAATTAAGAGATGTCACATTTTTTTAAAACCGAACTTGGGCAAAGTGCGTTACAGGAACGTCATATAGCTTTAACTGCCCGTCAACGTCGTTTATTGCTTTTAATTGATCACGAAGATTTTAAAGAACTGGATCAAGATTATAAGGATCGAATTGCACCCACGGAACTGGTGCAACAGCTAATCGAGATGGGCCTATTGGCACAACACACATCTCCACCAATAAATAAAGAAGCAACAAAAACAGTATTAACGACAGAAATTCTTGAAGAAGCACTACCTATTCAATCACTCCCAGTTCAAGAACAAGACATAATTCAAACTGCATTAGAGGTTGAAGAAACAGTTGAACTGGAAAAACTTCCTTTTGTTGAAATCCAGCAAGTCATGATTCAGACATTGACCAGCTATTGTGGTCTGATGGCTCGCCCGTTAATCCAGAAAATTCAGTCGATTCATTCTTTACAGCAACTGAAAACCTGTCAGATGCAATGGATTACGTCATTACAAGAATCGCGGATTCCACCAAGTCAGTTGAATCAAACCTTAAAATTAATCAATTATTCAGTACAGCATTTATAGTTTTATTCCAGAATTTGACTAAGTCGAGAATAAAATTGATGTTTTAATAAACAAGAAATCGCTTTATTCAAAGGTATATATTTACCTGCCTGTGTTTTTTGCCTATGATGTGGCACGCATGCGCTCATAGCTCAACTGGATAGAGTACAGGTCTCCGAAGCCTGTGGCGTGGGTTCGAGTCCCGCTGAGCGCACCATTGCTTCTTCTTTTTTACCCAAATTCTCATATTTCTATAATCGTTCTGTTTTTAACACGCCATAAACCTATTTTTCTACTTGGTTTATTTATTCATATCGCTCAAAATACCCGTTCTATTTAACAACGTGAGACGTTTATGACTGATGCTTTGGTGTTGAGCGATTTGTCCAAAACTTATCGTAATGGTTTTCAGGCGTTAAAAGGTATTAATTTAACCGTACCTGAAGGTGAGTTTTATGCACTATTAGGCCCTAATGGTGCAGGAAAATCGACGACGATCAGTATCATTAGCTCTTTAGCCAAAAAAACATCTGGTTCAGTTGAGATTTTTGGACATAACTTAGATACCCATCCTTCTCAAGCAAAACAATGTCTTGGTGTTGTTCCTCAAGAATTTAACTTTGGTCAATTCGAAAAAACTTTCGATATTTTAGTGACCCAAGCTGGTTATTACGGCATTCCTAAAAAATTGGCAGAACAACGTGCCGAACATTATCTAGAAAAGCTTGGCCTATGGGAAAAACGTAATATTCAATCACGTATGCTTTCAGGCGGTATGAAACGCCGTTTGATGATTGCACGTGCCATGATGCATGAGCCAAAGCTGCTGATTCTGGATGAGCCAACCGCTGGTGTTGACATTGAACTTCGTCGTTCGATGTGGGACTTTCTCACCGAAATGAATGAAAATGGTACGTCAATCATTCTGACCACACACTATTTAGAAGAAGCCGAAATGTTGTGTCGTCGCATTGCGATTATCGATCGTGGCGTGATTAAAGAAGACACCACCATGAAAGGCTTCCTCAACCAGCTCAATGAAGAATCATTCATTTGTGATTTGGCTGAACCGATTAATGGTTTTGATCTCAATATCATTGGTTTCAAATTTAATCTGATTGATCCAGTGACATTAGAAGTGACTATGGACAAAGCCCACAGTATGAATGACCTGTTCCTGATATTGCAGTCACAAAATATTCAAGTGAACAGTATGCGGAATAAATCGAATCGTCTGGAAGAGTTATTCGTGAAAATGGTCGAGAAGAATCTTGCAGGAGCGAATGAATGAACTTCAGTCAATTAAAAACTGCGCTTTGGACTTTAGTTGTTAAAGAAATTCGTCGCTTTATGCGAATCTGGCCACAAACCTTACTTCCACCTGCGATCACGATGAGTTTGTACTTTGTGATCTTCGGGAATCTGGTCGGTTCACGTATTGGTGAAATGGGTGGCTTTAGCTATATGCAATTCATCGTGCCCGGTTTGATCATGATGGCCGTCATTACCAATAGCTATGCCAATGTTTCTTCAAGTTTCTTTAGTGCCAAATTCCAGAAAAGTATTGAAGAACTGATTATGAGTCCTGTGCCATTGCATTTAATCCTGTGGGGTTATGTGATTGGTGGGGTTAGCCGTGGCGTACTGGTTGGCTTGATTGTGACCATCATGAGCCTATTCTTTACTCATTTAGAAATTTATAATTTATTTGTGACGATATATACCGTCATTATTACGTCATTATTGTTTTCTCTGGGCGGCTTTATTAATGCCGTATATGCAAAGTCTTTCGATGATATTTCCATTATCCCGACTTTCGTATTGACCCCACTCACCTATTTAGGTGGTGTATTCTATGCCATCAGTGCATTAAGCCCTTTTTGGCAAAACGTCTCTTTAGTTAATCCAATTGTATATATGGTCAATGCCTTCCGTTACGGCATTTTAGGGCACAGTGACGTTAATGTTGCCTTCTCTTTAGGTGTTGTGACCTTGTGTTGTGTTGTCCTCTATGCAATTGCATATCATTTATTAGCTCGTGGTTCAGGAATGCGTGAATGAGTGTTGAACTTTCTTTATTGGGTAAAGACACCCAATACCCGACTCAATATCAGCCAGAAGTTTTATTTCCAATTGCTCGTGCTGAATCTCGTCAACAATATGCGCATATTGAAGGCATTACTCAAGGCAAAGACTGGTGGCATGTTTTTGAAATTTCATGGTTGAATCAACTGGGTTTACCTCAGGTGGCGATTGGCCGTTTAACGCTGCCAGCAAGCTCACCCAACTTAATTGAATCGAAGTCACTTAAGCTTTATTTCAACAGCATGAACTTCACTCAATTTGATTCGAAAGAAGCCTTTATTGCAACAGTTGAACAGGACCTATCAAAAGCAGCAGGTGCAAAAGTTGAACTACACCTGTTTCAAGTCGATGATTTGGAGATTTCAAAACCCCAAGGCATTTGCATTGATGATTTGATTCCAGAACGTCTTTCCGAACATCCTGATTCGACGTTGTTGCAATTAGATACGTCTGCTGAAGAAAATGTAGAAATTGAGCTTTACTCTCATCTTTTAAGAAGTAATTGTCCTGTTACAGGTCAACCAGATTGGGGTACGGTTTTTATTCGTTTGCAAGGTAAAAAGCCTTGTTATCGCAGCGTTTTAGCTTATATTATCTCGTACCGTCAGCATAATGGCTTCCATGAGCAATGTGTTGAGCAAATATTTGCCGACATTTGGCAACTTTTGAAGCCAGAAAAACTGATGGTCTATGCAACTTATACTCGCCGCGGGGGCTTGGATATTAACCCATGCCGAGTATCAGATTTGTCATGGATGCCCGAGCCAATTCGCTTGGCACGACAATAAAACGAATAAATTTGATATATAGAGGACGTTCTTCAATGACCAGTTATTTCGGTATTCTTCCGTCAGCAAGTTTGAGTCAGGATATTCAACTTGCACAAGCCAATCGTGACAGTAAAGAGCCTCAATACCCTTTACGTGACAAAATTTCTCTACAGCTTACTGATGAGTTAATTGACACCATGTTGGTTCACCTGGTTCAGCAGTTTCCACCAAGTGATAAACGAGATACTACCGAAGGTCTAGCGATTAAAATTCGCGGCATTGTTGAAACCCTCATGAAACAGCTTCTAGGCAAAGCTTCAAATGAACAGGTGCTTGAATCTTTAGCCTTTATGGAAAAGAGCCTATTCATTGATAATGACGGTAAACAACGTATTGGTACAGCATTACCAGATAGCCTTGTTGCAGACATGAAAAAGAGCTTTGCTGAAGTAGCTGCTGGAAATGGCAAAGAGCAACGCGATGCTTTAACAAAACAGTTTAAAACATTTGCCGATGCGCTGATCCACCACTTTATGACTGAATATAACAAGACACTTGGTCTTGGTATGGTAAAACGTGGCGTTGCTAGCGTTGCAACAAGTGGTGTTGAAACCGCAGTTCATATCGTGATTAAGAAATTGATTCCAAGCTTAAGCCAAGTTGAACTCGAAGTGTTTACCAAACATTTCGATCAGTTACTGGTACAAAAATAAGCTGAAATTCAGCAGAAAGCGGCGATTGTAAAATCGTCGCTTTTTTTATACCGATTTTATGCAAAATTAACCGCTTATAAATGTCACAATTTCTAAATTTGCATTGTCTAAATCGGCGATTATGTTAGCATGCGCGAAGCGTTGATTTACTTGATTTAGAATCGCATGTCTCCAAGCTCACAATACAAATTTTTGCGTCAAGCACCACGTGATGGCTTGAGCACAGCCAATCAACTTTCCCGTTGGCAACAACTTCACCTTGATCCTTGGCTTTGCCTGTTTTTGATCCTCAATGCCATACTCGGCCTGACTGTTTTATATAGCGCATCTGCACAAGATGTGGGGCTGGTTACCAAACAGGCGATGAGCTTCGGAATTGGCTTTGCGGTGATGTTTGGTTTGGCCCAGATTCCACCAAAAGTCTATCAGGCATTTTCACCTTACTTTTATGTGTTCGGTGTGTTGTGCCTGATCGCAGTGATGGTCTTTGGTGAAGTGCGTATGGGAGCTCAACGCTGGATTGATATTCCGGGCTTCGGGAGTGTGCAGCCAAGTGAGTTTATGAAGATCGGCATGCCGATGATGGTTGCATGGTTCTTGTCTCGCAAAGCCCTTCCTCCTAGCTTCTCTCAGGTCATTCTGTCTTTAATGCTGATTGTGGTGCCTTTTCTCCTTATTGCAGAACAACCTGACCTAGGCACTTCCTTGCTGGTACTCGCCAGCGGTATTTTTGTACTTTTCCTCAGCGGCTTATCGTGGAAATTGATTGCGGCGGCGGCAGGTGCTGCTGGTATCATTATTCCGATTGCATGGGAATTTTTATTACATGACTATCAACGTCAACGGGTATTAACACTTTTTAATCCCGAAGCGGATGCCTTGGGTACAGGCTGGAACATTATCCAGTCCAAAACGGCGATTGGTTCAGGTGGTTTTTCGGGTAAAGGCTTTCTTGAAGGTACTCAGTCACATTTACACTTTTTACCTGAAGGCCATACAGACTTTATTATTGCAGCCTATTCAGAAGAGTTTGGTCTGATCGGTGTTACCCTGCTGATTCTTCTTTATTGTGCAATTATTTTCAGGACTTTCCAGATTGGCCTGCAAAGCTTCCATAACTATGGTCGTTTAGTGGCTGGCGCCTTTGGTTTGTCATTTTTTGTTTATGTATTTGTAAACGCAGGCATGGTCAGTGGTATTTTACCTGTAGTAGGTGTGCCTTTGCCGTTCATGAGTTATGGCGGAACTGCAATTATTACCCTTATGTCAACTTTTGGACTGGTTATGTCTATTCATACACATCGATAATGAGGAATTTTATAAACTTATGTTTCTTCCTACTTTGAATAAAACTTTTAAATTTTTAACTTTAAGCGCTGGTTTATTCTTGAGCAGTAATTGGGCACAAGCAAATGAATTTTATAATCACCCGAATTACTTTGCTTTTAAACAAAAAGCAATGACAACTTACGGCTTAAGCAGCGAACAAATTGACGCTGCAATGAGCGGCGCACGTAACCTACCTAACATTTTAAATATCATGACACGCCCAGGTGAAAGCAAACCTTGGTATCAATATCGTTCTATGTTTCTGGTTGAAGGCACCATTCAACGTGGTGTTCGCTTCAAAAATGAATATGAAGATGTCCTCAATCGCGCAGAACAGCAGTATGGCGTCCCTAAAGCAGTCATTTTAGGTATTCTGGGCGTAGAAACTGGCTACGGCGCAAATAAGGGCTCTTTCATCACACGTGATGCCCTAGCAACGCTCGCATTCGGCTATCCACGTCGTGCAGACTATTTTAGTGATGAACTTGCTGCCCTGATTTCGTGGACTTATAAAGAAGGTTATCCAACCAACAGTATCGTTGGCTCTTATGCAGGTGCGATTGGTTATCCACAATTTATGCCAAGTAACATTCAGAAACTTGGTGTGGACTACGATGGTAACGGACATATTGATCTCAGAAATTCTGCTGCTGATGCGATTGGTTCAATTGCAAACTATTTAGCTCAGTATGGCTGGGAGCGTGATCGTCCAATTGGCTTCCCTGCACGTTACTCAGGCAACAATCCTGATAGCATTATTGCCAAGGATCTAACCCAGCCAACACCTTATGGCGAGCTGAAAAGACTAGGAATTACACCAGTTAACCCTTTGGTAAAAATTGATGATCTTGATCTAGTGAATGTCATTCAATTACAAGATCAATTTGGTCCGATCTACTATATTACCTATCCAAATTTTCAGGTGATTACCACCTACAATAAGAGCCGTATGTATGCGACAGCAGTATGGTTATTGGGTACAGAAGTGGCTAGCCGATAGGCTAGCTTTTTTACAAGATTATGAAAAGTCAATAATTTTTTAATAAAAAACGAACACAGAATCAGCAAAATTCATTTTTTGTTACAATATTGATTATTATTTAACCATAAACTGTAAGTTTTTGCCCTTTTTGTAACTATTTATCGTTAAAGACTAGACACACTTCGTAAGCGATGAATATTATCGCCGCAAGTTAAAAGTAATTGCAAAAGTGAATAATTAGACATGTGCACTATATTTCAGGCAGTTTTTACTGAAATAGAAAAGCATGTTCTCTAGGAGTTTATACAATGCAGTTTTCGCTAAAATATATTCTAGCGCTGACGGCAGGCTTAAGTTTAAGCCCGTTACATGCTGAAATGGTACAGTCTTCATCATTATCAAATGATGTGGATGGTTCTAATTTGGCTGCCCGCGTTCTAAGCAAAGATTCTCAAAATTTTAATTCTCGTTTCTCTAACGTTAATAGTCTTTCAATCACTGAGAGTTCAGGTGACAAAGTACGTCGCCAGACGATTGCTGCAAAGATCGATATCCCTGAAGAAGAGCCTTCAGTGATTGAAAAACTGAATACTGTTGCTTCGAACACCGTTCGTAAATTCAGCCAAAGTGGCGTTGCTTCATGGTACGGCCGTCAATTCCATGGTCGTAAAACAGCAAGTGGTGAAACATTCGATATGAATGCCATGACCGCTGCACACCGTAGCCTTCCTTTGAACTGTTACATCCGTGTAACAAACAAAGACAATGGTAAAAGTGTTGTTGTGAAAGTAAACGATCGTGGCCCATTCCATGGTAACCGTGTATTAGACTTATCTTACGGTGCTGCAAAGCAATTGGGTATGTCTAGCGCTGGTACTGGCAATGTAAGCATCGAACGTGTTGATGGTCCTAACTCTTAAGCGTTAACCACAGCATTCAAAAAAAGCCGCCTCATGCGGCTTTTTTTTATTTTTATCGATTCTCTTTTTTAGCACTTTACGCCCTCTTCGCTTGTTGGTTATATTGAAGCAATAAAAATGAATACAGCGAGGAGCGCATTGTGAAATCGATAGACGAATGGTTTGATGAATATAGTGATAGCCATCAAAATCAGACCAACAAGAAAATTCACTGGATCTGTGTACCTGCAATCTTATTTTCGATTATTGGTATCCTTGCGCACTTTAGCACCTTACTCACAGCTTTATTGCTGGTTTTAACTTTAGTTTTTTATGCACGTCTGGATATTATGCTGGCGATTGCGATGGCAGCCTTATTGGCAGTGATGGCATGGCTGATTGTGATCTTGCCAGTCGGTGTAGGATTCTATATCGGGGTATTTGTGATCGCATGGATCGGTCAATTTTATGGCCATAAAGTTGAAGGTAAGAAGCCTTCTTTCTTTAAAGACTTACAATTCCTTCTGATTGGCCCTGTATGGTGCATGGACGCTTATTTAGCTAAAGTCCTACCTAAATGGAAAATTCGTCAAAAATTGGCGCTTACAAGCTAATTTAGCGCCTATCTTGCAAGTAACCGATCAAGGAAAAATGCTATTGATACATTTTTCCTTGATATTTTAGCCATCCATCAATGTGTTTTCCGCGTGGATCATGATGCGTCCAGTGAATGACACCACCTTTCTGGCTATATTCATATTCACCATAAAACTCAACGATATCACCCTTCTTCAGCCCCTCAATTCTTGGTGCTAAATCGATATTGTGCGCAATAAGGACGGTTAAACCGTTATCCAGTTTAAGAATCATTTTCTGGTGTCTTGAGCCTTCATTGTCATCTGGCAAAATGGCTTTCACCGTTCCTTGAGCCTGTACTTGAACATTACTGCGTTGCTGCTGATAAGCTTGCATGATCTTCTGTTGATCATCAACAGAAACCGTATTTCCTGTATTGGAAGTCTGAACGCCAGCACCAGTATTTTGTTTTTGCTTAAGATCCAGACCGAAATAAGCCGTGACCAACAAGACGATGGCAATAATGATCAAATTATTTTTTTGATTTTTCATATTTCCCTTTTATTCAACTCAAGATAGCAAAATGCCAATCGAGGTGATTGGCATTTGGATCATACAATGTCTAGCTGGCTTAGAACAAACGATTCATGCCATTCAACGCTGCAACACGATAGGCTTCAGCCATCGTTGGATAGTTGAATGTGGTCTCAACAAAGTACTTCAAAGTATTGTTTGGACTATGCATCACGACTTGTCCAATGTGGATAATCTCTGCGGCATTATTACCAAAGCAGTGAATGCCCAATACCTCTAAAGTATCACGGTGGAATAGAATCTTTAATTCACCCACTGTATCGCCTGTAATCTGCGCACGCGCCAGATGACGGAAAGAGGCTTGTCCCACTTCGTATGGTACTTTCTCTTCGGTTAACTCTTGCTCAGTCTTACCGATCGATGAAATCTCTGGAATAGTATAAATACCCGTTGGAACGTCACGGATTGGCTTCACATTTTTCTCGCCCACCATGTTCGCACCTGCGCAACGACCTTGGTCATACGCCGCTGATGCCAATGACGGCCAGCCAATCACATCACCTGCCGCAAAAATATTTTCTGCTTCAGTCTGATATTGATCATTCACCATCAACTGACCACGGCCATTTGGTACTAAGCCCACATTTTCAAGACCTAAACCATCGGTATTCCCTGAACGGCCATTACACCACAAGATCGCATCTGCCTTGATCTTCTTACCACTGAGCAAATGTAAAACCACGTGATCATCAAAAGTCTCTAAGCGGTCAATCTGTTCATTGTGACGGATCAACACACCTTGTTCGCGCAAGTGGTATGACAATGCATCGGCAATTTCATCATCCAGATAGCTTAAAAGCTTTTGCTGCGTATTGATCAAATCAACCTTATGATCTAATCCAATGAAAATCGACGCATATTCACACCCAATCACACCTGCACCATAAATGATGATTTTCTGAATGGCATAATCAAGATCAAGAATCTTGTCTGAATCAAATACACGCGGATGATTGAAGTCTAAACCTTTTGGTTGATATGGACGGCTACCCGTTGCAATCACAATTTGCTTGCAAATAATGGTGTCTTTGATGCCATCCTGACCAAAAATCAGAACCGTATTCTTGTCTTGAATATAAGCACGTCCATGAAAGACTTCGATTTTATTGCGATCATAGAAACGTGTATGCGTGTCAACTTGCTGTTGAATCACTTTATGCGCATTACGTAATACCTGTTTCATGGTGAATTGTTTCCATTCACCGACTTTTTGAAACATTGGATCACGTTGATAACGAATGATACTTGAAACTGTTTGACGCAAAGCTTTACTTGGAATTGTTCCTACATGTGCGCAGTTACCGCCGAGTTGATCACGAACATCAACGATTGCAACTTTTTTACCTGCTTTTGCAAGCTTCATTGCCGCGCCTTCGCCAGCTGGGCCAGAACCGAGAATTACTGCATCATATTTAACAATATTCCCACCAACGACCTCTTTCTTACGTGGCATTCAAAGCTCCTTTGTCTCTTAACCGTTTTTGCTCTCTATATGATAACCAATATGCAGCGAGATGATGTATTTCACAACTATATATTTTTATATATTTACATTTTCAAAATGAATACCACTTTTCCTGCTTTAATGCAGTAAATTTGACTATAATATTCACATATCTCAAATCAAAGGCTGTAGGAAGTATATGTCTGAACACCGTAAACCTGAACAGGGTATAAAACTTCGTGGCGCGGAAAAAGTCGCAAGAATTCCTGTAAAAGTTATCCCTACGGTTGAAGTACCTCGCAAACCTGACTGGATTCGAGTCAAGATGACCGCTCCAGAAGAAGTTCAGCGTATCAAAACAACCTTGCGTTCACAAAAACTGCATACCGTATGTGAAGAAGCTGCTTGCCCTAACCTGCCTGAATGCTTCGGTGGTGGTACAGCAACCTTCATGATCATGGGCGATATCTGTACCCGTCGCTGTCCATTCTGTGATGTTGCACACGGTCGTCCAAATGCATTGGACCCTGATGAACCGCGTCACATGGCTGAAACCATTTCTAATCTGGGCTTAAAATATGCCGTGATTACCTCGGTTGACCGTGATGACCTTCTTGATGGTGGTGCTCAACATTTTGTTGACTGTATCAAAGAAGCACGTGCATTAAGTCCAAAAACCTTATTGGAAATTCTGGTACCAGACTTCCGTGGTCGTATGGATATCGCCTTACGCATCATGACTGAATGTCCGCCAGATGTATTCAACCACAATATTGAAACTGTACCTCGCCTTTATAAAGCGATGCGTCCAGGTTCTGACTATCAGCACTCTTTAAACCTGTTAAAAATGTTTAAAGAATACTGCCCTGATGTGCCAACTAAATGTGGTTTGATGGTGGGTATTGGTGAAACTGAAGAAGAAGTAATTTCATTACTAGATGATCTTCGTGCACACGATGTGGATTACGTGACCATTGGTCAGTATCTACAACCGTCTAAACAACATGCACCAATCGACCGTTTTGTTACACCAGAAGAATTCGAGCGTTATGCTGAACATGGCCGTAAGCTCGGTTTCAGAAATATCTGGTCTGCGCCAATGGTTCGTTCAAGCTACTTTGCTGATCGCCAATATCATGGTGAACCAGTACCTGCTGTACGTCGTAAAGCAGATCCTGCCAAGAAAATTGCAGTTCAAGCGATTGAAGCTTAAAGTTTCATAAGGCATAAAAAAACACCACGATTGTGGTGTTTTTTTATGCTCTAACCCAAAGGCTTAAGCAATATGCTTTTGTACCACAATCGAGCCAACTGAATAGCCAGCACCGAAAGAAGAAATCACAGCGAATTCGCCATTATCTACCTGCTCACCAGTACGATGCATCGCAATGATGACGCCAGCAGATGAAGTATTGGCAAACTCATCCAAGATGATCGGTGCACGCTCAAGATCAGCATCTTTACCAACAACCAATTTTAAAATCAGTTCATTCATGTTGGCATTGGCTTGATGCAACCAAAAACGCTTGATTTGCTCAGGCGTTAATTCAAGTTTCTCTAATTGTGCAGTAATGATTTTTGCAACAAGCGGACAAACTTCTTTAAATACTTTACGACCGTCTTGACGGAACAGTTTGTCATCTACAACCGCATCTTCACTGCGATTTAAGAAACCAAAGTTATTACGGATATTATTTGAAAATTGAGTAAACAAATGAATATCTAAAATTTCAAAACCTGTTTTTGTTTCAGTTTCTTCAATAATTGACGCTGTAGCAACATCACCAAAAATAAAGTGAGCATCACGGGTACGATAATCCAAATGACCAGACGTGATTTCAACATTGAGCAATAACACACGGCGAGCGCCACATTTCACTGCGTCATACGCTTGCTTCAAACCGAATGTTGCAGCAGAACATGCCACATTCATATCATAAGCATAACCCTGAATCCCAAGTGCAGACTGAATTTCAATCGCAACCGCAGGATAAGCACGTTGCATGTTTGAACACGCTAAAATCACCACATCGATGTCTTCAGCCGTTACGCCTGCATTTTCCATCGCCTGTTTTGCAGCAATCACGCCCCACTCTGCTTGAAGTGAAAGCTCATCATTGCTACGTTCCTGCAAACGCGGACGCAAGCGTGTTGGATCTAAAATACCTGATTTTTCGACTACATAGCGACGTTTAATCCCTGATGCTTTTTCAATAAATTCAGGGCTTGAACCACGTAAAGCCTCGATTTCGCCCGCTTCGATTTGAGCTGCGTTGTCTTGGTTATATTGTTCTACATAAGCATTTAAACTTTCAACCAACTCTTCATTGGAAATAGATTCGGTTGGGTGAAATAACCCAGTACCTGTTATACGGATGCCCATGTAAAACTCCTGTAAAGAATGCTTCTAACTTTCATATTTCTCAGTTTAACCGATTGCTAATCGATCCCATAGTTTTTGTAATCTAGTTGGTGAAATAGGCAGCTTTGTCTTCATCGGTTGAGAAAACAAGGAAATTCTGAGTTCTTCCAACATCAAATACAATTCTTTGATTTTAGGATCTTTTTTAAATTTAAATACTTTGTCCATCCATGGATCGACATCATCAATTGCAGCAAGATCACGTTGTAGATTATTTGGCAATCGGTCTAAACGCAATAGCAGTGCTTTCAAATAACGCGGGTATTCCTGCCAAATCTCGGGTGACTGACTATAAACAAAGTCTGCCAACGACATTAAATCAAGCTGATCTTCAATATCATCCACACTGCGACCAAAGATACTTTGATCAAGTACCAGCAATTCACGGCGAATTTGCTGCCATTGGGTAAATATTTCAGTTAAATCAGCTAAAGTCTGTTGACCATTAGCTAAAAACTTCTTTTTGGTCTCAGTCAATAACTGTTGAAATTCTGCGGCATTTTTTGGCAGTTCCTGAATCGAAACCTGCAAAGTTGCATAAACCAGCATTTGTTCCAGTTTTGCCCGCTCACCTAAAGGCGAATAAGCCAAAGCCAGCGGCTTGGAAATCTGCTTTTTCAATTGACGAATTAAATCGCCCAATTGCATATGCACCAGTCGAATCACCCCTTCACGATGTTGCTTGATCGCTTCATCCTGATCATTGAAGGTTTGAATCACCACACCTGACTCATCTTTCGCATCCAGCTCGGCAAACAGCTTGGTTGGCACCAACGCTTGATATTGCTTGACCACGACACCCGTGACTTTTTGCGAAGCTTCAAAAATAAAGTTGTCAGGGAAGGTTTTGAATTCACCTTTTTGCTGTTTCACTGGGCGATGGGTTTCAACACGACAGCGTGCTTTTAGCTCATCCAGATCACGCCCTTGTGCAATCAATTTGCCTTTTTCATCCAGCACCTTAATAAAAGGCACCAGATACTGGTCAATACGCTCAAAAGAAAAATCTTTTTCCGTAATCTGCTCACCACGCAAAGCAAAAGCCAGATAACTAAACAGATGTTCACGTAAATGCGTTGCATCTACGCCCTGCATTAGCTTTCTCGCAGTATCAGGAATTGGCACCAGATTACGGCGCTTATCTTTAGGTAAAGCCTTCAGTAATGCTTCGATCAAGTCTTGACGCCAGCCTGGAATTCCCCATGACCATTGCTTTTCATCGACTTGCGGTAATGCCTGTACAGGAATCTTAACCGTTGCACCATCTTCATCATGGCTTGGGTCAAATCGATAGCTAGCAGCCAAGCGCAATTGCCCATTATGCAAATAGTCTGGAAATTGTTGCGTGGTCGGACGATCATTCATCCATAACGCATCATCTTCGACAAATAGATAACGTGGCTGATCAGGTTCGACTGTTGCACGCCAATCTTCGAAACTACGGCGGCTGGCAATTTCCTCAGGCACTTTCGCTGCATAAAACTGATAAATGGTTTCTTCATCGACCACTAAATCACGACGACGCAACTTATCTTCAACGCGCTCAACTTCCTCAAGTTTAAGGAGGTTGTGTTTTAAAAATGGCGGTGTAATTCCAAGATTACCTGTGGTCAAAGCATCACGTAAAAAGATTTCATGTGCTGCAGGCTGATCGACCTTTTCAAAGTTGATTAAACGCTTCGGCTCAATGATTAAACCAAACAGCGAAATCTGTGCATAAGCATTCACAATACCCGCTTTCTTTGACCAATGCGGTTCAAAATAGTGGTACTTCAATAAATCACGCGCAGCTAATAAAATCCATTCAGGATCAATTTTTGCCAAAGTACGCAGATAGACCTGAGAAGTTTCGACCATCTCGAAGGCCATGACCCAAGCGGTATTGGTTTTATGCAAGGTACTGGCTGGGAACACTTTGGCTTTCTGCTGGCGTACTGCCATAAAGGTATTACGTTCATCGGTTTTATTGGCAATGAATGAAAGTAAACCAGTCAGTAAAGCGCGGTGTAAATTTTCATAATTAGCGCCCTTTTCATTAAAACTCAGTTTTAATCCTTCTGCCAGCTCGACCAGTTGCTGATGGGTCTGTTTCCATTCACGCAAACGCAACCAGCTTAAGAAATGCTGACGTGCAAATTGACGGCGCTTATTTTCCGTCTGCGTATCCGGGCTGGTTTGTATCGTATTCCAGAGCTTTAAATAGAATAAAAAGTCCGAATCCGCTTCTTTGAATAAAGCATGCTTCTGATCGGCCTGCATTTGTTTATCGGCAGGACGTTCACGCGGATCTTGAATTGCCAAGGCACTGACAATAATCAGGGTTTCTTTGAGTACGCCAAAATGTGCCCCACCGATAATCATACGAGCTAAACGCGGATCAATCGGCATACGTGCCATCATCTGACCGACTTTGGTCAAATCATTCTTGCGCTCACTCAGTGCACCCAACTCGATCAGCAGTTTACGGCCATCATTGACCAGACGAAAATCAGGTGGCTCGATAAAATCAAAATCTTCAAGACTACCTAAACCAAGGCTTTGCATTTGCAAAATCACAGAGGCCAAGTTGGTTCGTTTAATTTCTGGCTCGGTAAACTCAGGACGGCTTAAAAAGTCTTCTTCACTATATAAGCGAATACACACACCCGCCGCAATACGACCACAACGTCCTTTACGCTGGTTGGCAGCAGCCTGTGAAATTGCTTCAATTGGAAGACGTTGAACCCGAGAACGATAGTTATAACGCGAAATACGTGCAAAACCGCTATCAATCACATAGCGAATATTCGGAACTGTCAGTGCCGTTTCAGCCACGTTGGTCGCAATAATGATACGGCGACCTTTACCGCTTGGACTGAAAATCTTTTGCTGCTCAGCCAGTGCCAAACGTGCATATAAAGGCAACACTTCGGTATGACGAGGGCCATACTTCTGTAAGGTTTCCTGTAATTCACGAATTTCCTGTTCTGTACTGGCGAAAACCAGAATATCAGCATACTCAGGATGGCCTTTGCTTTCCGCATCAGCAAAACATTCTTCGACAGCTTGTACCACGGCACGCGGTAGATTTTCTTCAAAGTCATCAAACTCATCATCGTCACTGCCAACAATGCTCAGTTCTGAAATCGGACGATAACGCACTTCAACAGGAAAACTACGACCTTCGACTTCAAAAATCGGCGCGTCATAGAAATACTGGCTAAAACGGTTTACATCTAGCGTTGCTGAAGTGACGATTACTTTTAAATCAGGGCGCTTCGGTAAAAGCTGCTTGAGATAGCCCATGATAAAGTCAATATTGAGTGAGCGCTCATGTGCCTCATCAATAATGATGGTGTCGTATTTTGATAAGAACCGGTCATTGGTCAGCTCAGCCAACAAGATACCATCGGTCATCAAACGAACAATCGAGTCTTGTGAGCCCTGCTCATTAAAACGGATTTTAAAACCGATTGATTCACCGAGTTTTTCACCAACCTCTTCAGCAATACGCTGCGAAACACTACGCGCTGCCAGACGACGTGGCTGGGTGTGACCAATCATACCCGTAAGACCACGCCCTGCTAGCATGGCAATTTGTGGAAGCTGTGTGGTTTTACCCGAACCCGTTTCACCCGCCACAATAATGACCTGATGTTTTTGAATCGCTTCAATCAAACGATCTGCATATTGGGTAACAGGTAAATCCTGATTGAGTTTAATCGTGGGGAGACGTGCAAGGCGTTGCTTGACCTTGTGGTTAGACTGTTCAAACAGTTTTTCGATGTCTGCTGGTTGTGTTTTTTTATCTTTGCGCAGTCGATTTAAACGGTGACGGTCACGTGCCATAACCAATTGATCTACATTTAAATGACTCTGCACTGAACAGCTTTCCTGAAAAATAAACTAATCGGCTATTTTACGCCTTAAAGCCTTGCTATGCAAAGAAACTACATCAATCTCCTGCTGATCTTGATACAGCCCCCTCCATTCAGCTTAGGGTTTCGGTGACTGGTCGAAGCGTTTCCGAAAGCGTTTGACATATTTTTTAAACGGCCAAGTGAACTGTTTCACAAAACTATTCGGGATTTTATAGCCCACTGTCCCATAAACACTTGCCAGATGATTCGGCATATACACACTTTTAAACAGCACATCATAAAATGGGATAAATGCTGCATAATTCTTGTCAATCGCAGGTTTTTCAGATGAATGATGCCAATGATGAAACTCAGGTGTAGCAATCAACCAGCGTAAATACGGGAAACGGAAACGTACATTGGAATGAATAAAAATTGCGTGAAATGAAATAAAAATCAGATAGGCAAATACGGCAGACGTATGGAAACCCAATAAAAATATCGGCAAGGTTGCAATAAAGCGGGTCATCAACACTTCAACCACATGTAAGCGTGAAGAAGCCAGCCAGTCCATATATTCCGTAGAATGATGAATAGCATGGAAACGCCACAAGAAATTGATCTCATGCATGGCACGATGTAGCCAGTACACCACGAAATCCACCACAATCAACAATTCAATAAACTGCAACCAGATTGGCTGCGCCTGCACATAAGGTACGATCGGGTTATTCGGCAAATGAGTAATCCAGTACTGGATCGGCATCACGGTTAAAAAGCTAAATAGTTGAATGCCGATATGACTGAACATGAAATATTTCATATCCGTCACCCACCCGACTCTCAGAATTTTCTGTTCGGGATTTTTGGCAAAAAAACCTTCCAGAGGAATAAAAATCAGCGCCAGAATCACCAGTGTGAGGACAAAATAATCAATTCCTGCATAAAAAGGCACGCTGGGTAACATCGGCGCCTTAATCACACCACAACCTAAAATCGCAGCGACCAGAGCAAAACATAAACCATAAAAGCCATAGCGGTTCTGACGAATAATGGAACTAAACGCGCCAAAACCGACACTCAGGATAATGCCGCCCATGAGGCTAAAATAAAATACATCATAATTTTTTGCGTAAAATGGTCGTAACTCAGGTGTGGTCATCACCGAAGGAAACAGAAAACACAATGCGCCAAACAGACAAAGAAGGCCTAAAGACAGGGAAATAAACGCACTAATTTTTCCCAAGCCCGCATTGAGTTCCAGATTTTCAAATTTAGCTCTTAATTGATCAGTCATTTTAGGTATAAATTTCACTCTGGATGCCAGCACATCATGCTGAAACATATCACATTATAATTTTTCTCAAATAGATACTATTTAGTATTTCAAAGAGTTACAGCTCATTTTAGACAAACACTTACTGAACCACAAAATCAATCTATGATCAGCCTCCTGTCTTGGCAGGTATTCCTATTCTTAACTCAACAACAAGAACATAAATACATAACATCTTGTGCAGTTTCATCCCTTTCATGTCTATCCCCCTCATTCTCTAAAGCATCCGTAAATATTGAAGAAAGTTTAAGCGTATATCTTGGTTTTTTATATATTTTTAGATTTTTTCAATTTTACCCTTGAATTTTAACAGCGTAGACTTCATGTTGTTATGCACATTAGTTTTCAGATGTTTTGTCATGTTTGCTTCATTTTTATGTCGTCAAATAGAGCAGAAATCTTTGGGTGAAAGTCGTTTTGATTGAGTTATTCAATTTTCCGATTTTAGTCATGTAAAAATACTATTTCCCCAATAACTAAAAATTATTTATTCTAGACCTCGTAAACAAGTAAGGCGTTAGCCTCTCAATAAAACCTCAATCATGGAGACAATGATGAGCTTAATTAATACTGAAGTTAAACCATTTAAAGCAACTGCGTACCACAACGGTCAATTTGTTGACGTATCTGAAGCAGATCTAAAAGGCAAATGGTCTGTTGTATTCTTCTACCCAGCTGACTTTACTTTCGTATGTCCAACTGAGTTAGGCGACCTTGCTGACAACTATGCTGAATTCCAAAAATTAGGCGTTGAAATCTATGGCGTGTCTACTGACACTCACTTCACGCACAAAGCTTGGCACGACACTTCAGACGTTATTGGTAAAATCCAATACCCATTGATCGGCGATCCAACTTGGACGCTTTCTAAAAACTTCGACGTATTAATCGAAGCTGCTGGTCTTGCTGACCGTGGTACTTTCGTAATCGATCCAGAAGGCAAAATCCAAATCGTTGAAATCAACGCTGGTGGTATCGGCCGTGACGCATCTGAACTTCTTCGTAAAGTAAAAGCTGCTCAATACGTTCACGCTCACCCAGGTGAAGTTTGCCCAGCTAAATGGAAAGAAGGCGAAGCTACGCTTGCTCCATCTATCGACTTAGTTGGTAAAATCTAATTATTTAGATTAGACCCAATGGTCAGAAACCACCCTTTTTAGGGTGGTTTCTTTTTGTCTGCCTTCTTTAAAAATCCTCCCTTACCCCGCCTAAATTTTATAGCTAATTTTTTACAATTCTTATACTTATAAGTTTATAGCCAGCTTCATTTATCAATTGTCAGACGGTTTGAGTTGGAGTACTGTCAAATCATGGAACACCAGAGTTGTTAAATATGTACTAAAAGATCAAATCAATATGGGGACGAATATATGGAAAAATCTGTTGTTGTAACCTCTTGGAAATACGATGTTTCTTCACGCTATTTAAAAATCTTTTATAGCAATGGCTCAGGCGAGCTTTACCATCCCGTTCCAGAGTTTATCTACAATAATTTGCTTCGCACCAATGATAAAACAGCCTTTGTGCATAAATATCTTGAATTTGATCTGCATTTTAAACGACTCTGTATTTCAGCTTAAAGCATAAAAAAAATCAGCCCTTATGGGCTGATCTGTTATTTAGCGTTGGCTCATTTAAGCCACATCTTGCTGCTCAATATATTTGTCTAACATCTTCTGCTTGGCCTCGGGATAGACATTGATTCTGTCCAGATTGCCTTGATAGTGCTGTACCACACGATCATCCATAATTTTTGACCACCATGATGGAATAAATGCGGGCAAAATCATTGCACCATACCCTGCGGGTAACTGAGGCGCATCTTCAAAGTGGCGTAAGGTCTGAAAGCTTCGGGTCGGATTGGCGTGATGATCAGAGTGGCGTTGTAATTGGTATAAGAACAAATTGGTCACCACATTATTATTGTTCCAGCTATGCTCAGGCAAAGTCCTTTCGTATTGACCGTTGACCTTCTTCTCACGCTTTAAACCATAGTGTTCAATATAATTTACCGACTCAAACAAGGTTATCGCATAAGCCGCTTGCGTCAGTTGAAAAGGCACAGAACGCAGACCAAATTTGCTCAACATCGCCGCATGGTACGCAGCCGACATTACCCAACCATGAATCAACTCATTTTCCTTACAGAAAAAAGGCAGTTTCTTACGTTCTAAGCGATTCTTTTCAATCTCGATCGCCGATTTAAAGCTGCCCATCACAGTACGTGGTAAAAATTTCCAGAAGCTTTCACCAAATTGTGACGATGCAGGATCTTCAGGTGTCGCAACACGACGATGATGTCCATAAGGATGTTCGATTCGGAAATGGTTATAGCCCGATGGCGCTAAAGCCAAATGCGAAAGATAATGTTCCAGACGCCCTGTTTTATGGCTCAATTCATGTGCGGTATTAATCGCAATGCCATTGACCATGCCCACCAAGGTTCCCAATAACACCTGATCCGCGACTGGTGTATCTTTACGACTGGCAAGATAAGCCCCATAAAGATTTGCAGCGTATTGCAGTGGAATATACAGTTTCACAATTCGTGCGTAATACGGATCAGCTTCAAGACCTGCAATCGCCTCTACGGGTGGGTTTTCCGTATCTTCACCAATGAATTTATCCAGCGTTGGAATGACGCCATGTAAAAACAACGGGCCAAATGAAGCAAAGAATTTTTTAGTTTTTTTCGGGCCAAACTGGTAACCCGCCAAACCACTCATGGCAATCGCAGGAACAGCCAAACCCAATAACCACAAATGACGTTTTTTATCTTTAAATGTTGTCGTTGCTTGCGCTACATCAAGCTGAGTATGCATATTCATTTGAATTCCCTCAATCAAACACATCTGTTTTGCTTGAATTGATTGTGTCCTTTTGCAGCAACCATATATTATCATTTTAAGACTTGCTATTATCATTTTAAGACTTTACTGAGTTTTTATTGTGCAGAAGCAGCAGATTCCTGTTATTCCATCACGTTATTATTCACGACTGATTGAAATATTGATTGCAACTCATCAATACAACAATGACGTCTTGATCGCTTTGCAGCAACAACTGGCAACAACAGAACTGTTGTCCATTCAACAGATTGAGCAATTTATTGAAATTGGTTTAAGTCTGCCCAATACCCAAGATCTGGCCTTTGAACTGGGTAAAAATCTTAAACTCAGCTCGCATAGTCTAGTGGGTTATGCGTTGATGACCAGTCCGAATCTGGAACATGCGCTCAAATTAATTGCTCAGTATTTTAGATTGATTATGCCAAGTTTTAAGCTCAGCATTCAGGTACCAGCCCATCAACAAAAGGTTGAACTGTTATTTGAACCAATTTTGCAGATGAATAAACAGTGTTTGGCCTTTCATATTGAAGCGATTGCGGTGGCGTTTTACTACAGCCTGTTAGAATTGGCTGGTCAGCAATTACAACGTTACCAAGTGTATTTGAGTGTTCCAGAGCCAAGTTATCAAGAACGTTATTTATCTTTAGTGAAAGCCAATTTCCACTTTAACTATACGTGGCTCTCAGGAATCCGTGTCGTTATTGACCAGCAACAACTTGCACTGCCTTTGCCTTTGGCAGACGCGCATAGTTTAAAAGTAGTTGAACAACGCTGTCAGGAACAAATCCAGAAGATTTATCATCAAGGTGAAATTGTGGAATGGGTCAGTATGATGCTCAGACAAGCCAATCAAGTCCCCACCTTAACTGAATGTGCCAAAGTCCTGAATATTTCTACAAAAACGCTGCAACGCTATTTGCAGCAGCAAGGTGTTGAATTTCATGCATTAAAACAGCAGATCAGCACTGAACGTGCCATTAATTTGTTAGAGAATTCTAGCTTTACCATTACAGCGGTTGCTTATGAACTGGGTTATTCCAACCCTGCCAATTTTACCCGTGCCTTTAATAAAGTGATGGGTTGTAGTCCACAAGCGTATCGCTTGAGCCATCAAGATAAAATCAATTCACTTCAAGATCACCATACATAAGCCCGCACCAATCGGCAAAGTTGTACTCATGTAATGTTCATCATTCTTGATCAATTCCAGAAAGGTTTTTACTTCGGCAGCATGAGAAATTACGTTATCAATGATCAAAGTACTGCCCGCCTTTTGTAATAACCGTTTTAAATCAACCCAGTAACTCACGTAATGAATGCGTTCTGCATCCAGTAAAATAAAATCAAAGGGCTCAGTGGCTTTGGTCAGAAAATCCGCTGCATCTCCTACCCAGAAATCAATTTGCTGTTCTAACTCAAATTCTTCTGCATATTTTTTCGCTTGAGCACTGCGTAAAGGATCAATTTCTACGGTTTGAACATTGCCATCTACCGCTTGGGCAGCCTCAGCCAACCATAAGGTTGAATAACCAGTAGAAGTGCCAATTTCCAGAATACGTTTTGATTGCTGGCAACGAATTAACATCGCCAATAATTTTGCCGACTCAGCTTCAATATTCCGATAGCGACTCAGACGATCAGACTGTTGAGCATCATGTTGCTTGAACTGATCATATAAATCAGAAATACGTTGTAAGAATACACTACTGGTCATCTCTGACTCCCCAAATGCCAAGTCGGCAAATTACGCTTAGGTCGCTTGAATCAATTTAAAACGGGGCTGGATTTGTCTATCAGCCAGTTGAACCGTTTCAGTAAACATTGCCAATGGGCGTACCCACATTGAATAATCGCCATATAAGCATTGATACACGACCAGCTCCTCTTCAGTTTCACTATGACGAGCAACATGAAAGACTTGATAAAGTTGTCCTTTATAATGTTGATAGATGCCGCGCTGTAATGCCATATTGCTTATCCTCTATTTATGCCATGCAATGATTGCAGTTGTATAACAAGTTTGATTGTACTGATTTTTTTATCGAAAGATACATTTCAAAATTCAACGGATAAATTAAAAATTCAAAAAACCGATCAAAATAATAAAAACATACTGTTTTACCTATTTATGGTTTTTGCGTACTATAGCCTCATTGAATGAATTTACTGATTTAAAAGTCTTAGGGTTTGGAGTCATACATGTTAGATCAAAATATTAAAACTCAATTAAAAGCTTATTTAGAACGTTTAGAAAGTCCGATTGAACTGGTTGCTGCTTTAGATGACTCAGATAAAGCAGAAAAAATCAAAGAACTGGTGACTGAAATCGCTGAACTTTCTGATCAGGTTACGGCGCGTTTTGACGGTTCAAACGCTCGCCGTCCTAGCTTCGGTGTAGCGAAAGCAGGCGAACAACCGCGTGTATTTTTTGCTGGTTTACCGATGGGACATGAGTTTACCTCTTTGATCTTGGCATTATTGCAAGTCTCTGGTTATGCACCGAAAGTGTCTGATGAAGTCTTGACTCAAATCAAAGGCTTAAACTTGACTGCAAACTTTGATGTGTTTGTTTCATTGAGCTGTCATAACTGTCCAGATGTAGTACAAGCACTTAACCTCATTGCAATCAATAACCCAAATACCACAGCGACCATGATTGATGGTGCTTTCTTCCAAGACGAAGTAGAAGAACGCAAAATTTTGGCTGTACCTATGGTATTCCAAGACAATGAGCATATCGGTCAAGGTCGTATGACTTTGGAAGAAATCGTTGCCAAGTTAGATACCAATTCTGCTGAGAAAGATGCAGCGGCTATCAATGCCAAAGATGCGTTTGATGTATTGGTGATTGGTGGTGGCCCTGCAGGCGGTACCGCAGCGATCTATGCAGCACGTAAAGGCATTAAAACAGGTATTGTGGCTGAACGCTTTGGCGGTCAGGTGATGGATACCATGGATATTGAAAACTTTACTACTGTGCAAAAAACGGTAGGTCCTAAGTTTGCTCAGGATATGGAAGCACATGTACGTGAATACGGCGTGGATATCATGAACCTGCAACGTGTCAGCAAGATCACAGGTGCAGATCAAACCGCAAACGGTCTGGTTAAAGTTGAACTGGAAAATGGTGCCAAGCTTGAATCGAAAACCATCATTCTTTCAACTGGTGCACGCTGGAGAGAAATGAATGTTCCGGGTGAAGCAGAATACCGTACTCGTGGTGTCGCGTATTGCCCACACTGTGATGGCCCATTATTTAAAGGTAAACGTGTTGCGGTGATTGGTGGCGGAAACTCGGGTGTTGAAGCTGCGATTGACCTTGCAGGCATTGTTGAGCATGTGACTTTGGTTGAATTTGATACCAAGCTTCGTGCCGATCAAGTATTACAAGACAAGTTAAACAGCTTGCCAAATACCACAGTAATCATGAATGCATTGAGTACAGAAGTGGTTGGTGATGGCGCTCAAGTAACAGCATTAAAATACAAAGACCGTGCGACTGATGTTGAACATACGGTTGAGCTTGCAGGGATCTTTGTACAGATTGGGTTATTGCCAAACACAGATTTCTTAAAGAACAGTGCTGTCGAGTTGAGCAACCGTGGTGAGATCGTGATTAATGATCGTAACGAAACCAGTGTTAAGGGTGTATTTGCCGCAGGTGACTGTACTACCGTGCCATACAAGCAAATTATCATTGCCACAGGTGAAGGTGCCAAAGCATCACTTTCTGCCTTTGATTATATGATCCGTTCTGGCCTCTAAACTGATTTAAAAATAAGACGCGCACTTATATTGACCGATGTAAGTGCGTGTTTTTACAAATTTTCAACTTTATTCTTTGTGCAGTTTATGGTTATATTTTTGGTATCCATTCCTATTGGATGCCACAAAGAAAAGGAAATAGACAATGAATAAATTACTTGTTGCATTAGGTCTTGCTGCTACTGTTGCGCTTGTAGGCTGTAATAAAGATAAAGCACCTGAAACAGGCGCGACCACGGGTGAACATTTAGAACACGCTGCTGATCAAGCTGGCGCAGATATTAAAGACGCAACTCAAAATGCGACTAACGATGTTGCAACTGCTGTAGATACAGCGGGTGATCAAATTGATGCTGCTGCTGATCACACTGCAACGGCGACTGCTGAAGCTGCTGCAAAAACTGAAGCTGCTGCACGTGATGCAACCACTAAAGTTGCTGGTGCTGTAGAATCAGGCGCTGCTGATGTGAAAGAAAAAGCTCAACAATAATTTTGTTGAAATAAAAAAGCCTCTGTAAACAGAGGCTTTTTTATTGGGTTGTATTAGCTCAACAGCCCTTCATCACGCATCGCAATCTGAACCGATTGACGCTCAGCAATTTTATTACGTAGCGCTACGATATGGATATATGGTGTTAAATCATGTTCGATATGGTTTGACCAGTTGGTTAACACAAACAAATAGGCATCTGCTGGACCAAAATTATCATCGACCAGATAATCACAATCCCAACCCGCCAGATAGTCATCGATATATTTCAACAAACGATCCACTTCAGCATATGCCTTGGTCTTCTCATCGTCAGTCAGTTTACCGGTGAAGAAAACCGCATAAGCATCATGCAGTTCCGAGTTCAAATATCCCAACCATTCAAGTACTTTTGCTCTCCCCATCCCTGATGGCGGAATCAAGTCCTGTTTTGGATCGTGTTGCGCCAAAAACGGTAAAATCGCAACATTCTCGGTTAAAATCAAACCTGGATTAATTTCCAAAGCAGGAACATAGCCCTTTGGATTAATCTCGTAATAATCTGCACCTTTTGAGGTTTTATGTGTTTTTAGATCAACGCGTTCTAAATCAAAATCGACATTTATTTCATTTAAAATAATATGGGCTGCCAATGAGCATGCACCAGGTGAATAATACAACTTCATAATTGATCCTTGTTATCTAACAACTTATGCTCTAGAACGTTCCTACGAAACTCGAGAACAGAATAACTCAAACTTATAATAGCTTTCATGCTAAGAACATCTACACCACTACTATTAATGAATTTTTTTCTGCCTTGCAAGTTATATTCCGTGACGATTGATTAATTTATGAAAAAACTCACCCAAACTCGTCACGGATATACAGTTACGCTCTGCCAAAAAGTTTGCCTAACCATTCCAAAAGTGAATTTAAGAACGCTGCAATGACACTTTTCGGATGTTCAGGTTCAAGTTGCGAATCAGCTGATTTCATATCCAGATCAACAATCACAGGATCATGGTCTGAAGAACGATATGCATCGGCTGAGAAGAACAGCTCCTTTTGCTCATCGGTTTTATATTCTTCGTTATAGTCCAGTACCGTTGGCTCATCCGCATTGATATGCCATGCAAAGGTTTTGATCACACGCTTATACAGGTTGGCATCCGCAATGGCATGATCCAGATTACCTGCCCCACCATAACCCTCAGCATTGCTCGACACACCAAAGACATAGCTATAGGCATTGGCACCCTCACCGACCTTATGATCATTCAATAACACTTTATAATTGGCTTTCTCAAAAGTCAGAATTGGGTCTTCTTTAGCATAGCTGTTCATATCACCCAATAATAAAATATTCGGATTTTTGACCTGAGTTGGATTCTTGGCAATCCATTGCGTTAATTGTTCAACCGCTTTCACACGCGTTGGATTCCAGCAGCCTTGCCCGTCTTGTTGATCAGCATCTAAAGAATTGGCATCTACACCCGAACAGCCTTTCGACTTAAGATGATTCGGAATAACCGTAAAAATCTGTCCGCCCTGCACGGGTTTAAATGACTGTGCAATCGTGCTACGGTTTTTATCCCCCAAATCCAATACAGCGGCTTTATTAACAGGTTGCACACGTTTAGCGTTATAAATAATTGCGACGGCAATTACATCGGTACCAAGCTGATTCAAACCTTCAGGAATCACATATTTCCAGTCTGGGCCTAGCGCCTTGGTTAAATTAGCAATAGCACTGTCACTGCCATAACCATTGTTGGCAATCTCCATCAAGCCATATACATCAGCATCAATTGATTTCATTGCATTGACGATTTTGGCATGTTGCTTGTCAAATTCAGCTTTGCTATTGGCACCACGTTCAGTTGGGAAGCCATTTTTACCATTGTCATAGTTGAGTACATTAAATGCAGCTACACGGACATGTTTGCTTTGTTTAGCGGCGATGCTCGTGCGTGGATTAGAACTACTCACCACTTCTGGCAAGTTCGCCCCCGCTATCGGTTGTACGCGCCATGCATTAAAGCGATATTCCAAAATACCTTGAGTATTTTTTAACTGATATCCTGAACGTAGCGTATTTAAAGCACTAAAGTTTTGTGGCAACCATGGTGCTCGATTCTGGTTGTTATAGCCATCATCAAAAATAATCTTGGACAGCAGATTTTGTTGCGCTAAGGCTTTTGCTTCATTCGACAGTGCTGGATACAGATTGGTTGGAATAAACAAACGACCAAGGCTTAAAGATAATTCACCATAGCGCCCAAAATTATAGTTTTCACTGACGGTAAGCGTTTGCGGGAACTTGACCAGCATACCTTGATAACGTTTTGGTGAGTTCCCCGTCGTCTCGGTTAGACTGTTAAATGGCAAGTTCAACGCAATTGGCTGGATCTGATCTGCCATATTCTGGTTACAGGTGAGAATATCCTGTTGTAACTGATCGATCTGAAGCTGGTTTTGATAACTGGTCAAACGACCACGTAGAATGACTTCATCACCGATCTGCCCACCTTTCACTGCACTGCTTGCAGGAATATAGACAAAAATGGCATTACTAACATTTGGTATAGCTTTGCTATCAGGCGTTTGTACATAAAAACCCGAGAAGCCATTGTTATAGCGATAATCCCCTGTGATCACACCACGAATGGTATAACTTTGGTCTTGCGTTGATTCTGCCAGTTTTGCAATCGGTGTATCGCTACTGCTACAGCTTACATTTTCAGTAACAGGCGGAGTTGTGGTTGACCCTGTTAAATTGGAAAAATCATTGCGATCTGTCCACCCCTGCCAAGATTGATCCAGATCAAATGGACTAGTTGGATCAATACTCACCACAGGGTTTTCGGTCTGTGTACGTTTAAAGCTGTTGCCCATACTGAAAACAGTTGTGCCCCAACCATTTGTAGGACGTTCACCAATGCGGCCAAAACGATCTATAGGTGTACCGCGATACAGCAAAACAACCGCATCATCGCCATTAAAGGATAAGCCAGCAACCTGATTCACCTTATTTCCTAATTGCGCTTGTAATTCTGAACGGCCGATCAGGAATTTTTGTTTGCTAGCTAAACTGCCCTGTAAGGGAAATGCTGCGGTTTTAACGGTGCCACCATTATTAAACTGCTGGATTTCATAATCCGCCAGATTCACCGTAGTTGCATCTGGATTATAGATTTCCAGTCCCTTTTTATTACTACTGCCATCGACATATTGGCTAAACATCAATTGTGCATGTGCAGCAGAAAAGATTGAAGATACGCCTAATAAACCTAGACAAATGGCGATCGAATGATATTTAAAATTATTCATGATTTTTTACTTAGTGTTTAAATTGCCATTAGGCTATGCAAGTTCTGTGACAGCACCATGAAGATTTTTTGACAAATTTTCATCATTTTCAAAAATAATCAGCGAAATAAAATCACTTAAAAGTTTGACTTGTCCACCTGAGCACTTAAAATACGGCATTTCTATATTTATATCTCCAGAATCATGTCAAACGATCAGTTAGAAACGCAAATTACGGAACTCGACAATTTGCCTGAGCACCGTGAAATTGTGACGTTTATGCGTCGTTCAGCTCCGCTCAATACTTCACAACGTACTGCTTTAGAAGATTATCGTGATTTAATTTTGGAATACCCTGTTGGTGATTTACGCCAGCACTTTGAAAATCCTGAACGTCCATTGACCGTTGAAATCGGTTTTGGTATGGGTCGTTCTTTGGTATTAATGGCAAAAGCCAATCCTGAACGCAACTTTGTCGGAATCGAAGTGCATGTTCCTGGGATTGCACAGTGTGTGTATGAAGCAGGTATGGCTGGCTTGAAGAACCTATTTGTACTAGATGCAGATGCAATTCAGGTCTTACGCGAAATGCCAGACAACAGCATTAACTGCGTACAGCTTTACTTCCCAGATCCATGGCAGAAGAAGCGTCACTTTAAACGCCGTTTTGTGATTCATGAACGTATGCAACTGGTTGAACAAAAGCTTGAGTTGGGTGGTACCTTCCACGCAGCGACAGATTGGGAACCGTATGCAGAGTGGATGCTTGATATTCTAGACAATCGTCCTGATATGGAAAACTTGGCAGGTAAAGGCAATAGCTACCCTCGTCCAGAATGGCGTCCAGTCACTAAATTCGAGCGTCGTGGTCTGGAATCTGGTCATAAGATTAATGACTTTATTTTTAAGAAAATTAAATAAGCTGATTTAGTTTTCGAAGGAAGCCACTAATTGTTTAGTGGCTTTTTTAAATCTAAGATTTAAAAATAGTTACTATGAGTTGTTCTCTAACTGCTTTAAAGCATCTACAGACTCTTGTACTCCATTATCATTGGCTTTTTTAAACCAATATTTAGCTTTTTCCTTGTTATTAAACTGATGTTGATATAAATATGCCAAGTTATATTGAGCTTGAGGAAGCTCTTGCTCTGCTGCTTTGGTAAATAGCTCTAAAGCCTTTTTTTCATCTTTAGGTAATCCATCACCATTAAAATAAGCATTAGCCAAATTGAATTGTGCTTGAGGAAAGTTTTGTTCTGCTGCTTTGGCATATAGTTCTAAGGCCTTTTTCTCATCTCTAGGTAAACCATCACCTTTTAGATAAGCATTAGCTACATTAAACTGAGCTGGTGCAAAATTCTGCGCTGCTGCTTGAACGAATAGATCTAATGCCTTAGCTCTATCTTCTGCTACAAAATTTCCGTGAGCATACATAAGGCCTAAGTTATATTGTGCCTCTGGAAAGTTTTGTTGTGTTGATTTGCTGAACCAGAAAAAAGCTTTTTCATAGTCTTGTTGAGTACTTAACCCTTGAAAATACATACTGGCCAAATCATTTTGAGCAGCCGCTGAACCTTGTTTCGCAGCTTTTTCAAATAAATTGAATGCCTTTTTATAATTTTGTGAAGTCCCTTGTCCCAAATAGTACTTTTCAGCTTCTTGATATAACGCATCCGCCTGAATCGTCTGATCATTATGTTTTTGTGTGACATCTGAACAGCCACTCAATTGAGCGAAATTTAAAAGTATCAAAATAAGAATAAGTTTTTCTTTCATTTGAAGATAAATACCTTGTATAAATCAGATGAGTTTAAAGTCAGATTTTCATATCCATAGAAAGATTGAATGTACGATTACAACTTTGCTTTCCAATAGTTTGCTTTTTCAGGACTATATTTAAAGCTACTACTTTCTGCGTAAATATCATATAACAATGCTTTAGCTGATGAGTTTCCATTACGTACAGCCATTTCTGCATATCGTATTGATTCATCTAAATTCTGTTTCATACCGGCACCATTATAATATTTAAGTGCAGTATTATATTGCGCTAACGGATGACCATGGTCTGCTGCCCGCTTAAACCAGACAAGGGCTTGAAGTGGATCTTGTTCTACACCCTCTCCTCGTTCATACGCTAAGCCCACATTGTTTTGTGACTCGAGATCACCCTGCTCAGCTGCTTTTAATATCCATTTAAAAGATGCTTTGATGTCCTTTTCAACACCATCCCCACCATATAATTGAGCAGCAACAACTGTCTGGGACTGTATGAGTCCAGATTCAGCAGATCGAATAAAATATGTAAACGCTTTTGCCCTATCCTGTTTTACATTTAAACCTTTATAATATGCCAACCCAACATTATGAATCGCAGATGGATTTCCCTTTTTAGCCCCTTCTTCAAACCACATTAAAGCTTTTTGACCATCTTTTTTTACGGCTTCATTGCCATCTTGATAAATCAGCCCTAATTGCAGCATGGCATTTGAAGAACCTAGTTGTGCAGATTTCTCAAATAATTCCAATGCTTTCTTTTGATCAAATTTTTTACCTTCTCCTGTGGCATACATAGATGCCAATACAAAAATAGCCTCTGCATCATTTGCTTTTGCAGCCTTTTCCAGATCATGTTTAGACTTATATTCAGACACATCTTTATAATCTTTAGTTAAAGTTCCTTGTGTATGTTCTTCTTTGTCTTGACTACATGCTGATGTGAGCGATATTAAGACAATAAACAAAAATCTAAGCTTCATTAAGTAACCTTTTACTTTAAAATTTTTTCTTATCAAAATAATCTTTTGGATAAGGATCTCTTCCTTTTAAGTTTTTCCGATACTCCATTACACTGATGTTAATTCCATCATTAATTAAATAATCATTGTAAAAATCCTGCTCTTTAGGAGCATCAAAACCTAATTTTTCAAATATTTGTTCGGATAATTCACCAAAATTTTCATAGGATTTACGAAACGCAAAATAATTAATAAATGCCATTTGTGCTATACAAAGGAATAATCCTATGAATAGCCACTTTATTAAATCAAAAAAAGATCCCCAAGAATAATCAAAATCAAACAGATAAAAAAGTAAAAGCATTATTGAAATTCCACCCCAACAAATAAGGGTGAAATAATAGGTCTGCATCACAATCGCTTTATAACCCATTTTTACTGAACGACCCATTTCATAGATCATATAAAGCAAACCTGATTTAGGATCGACAACTGCATAAACTTGATGTCGTCCCTTTACAGGCTTTTCATTAATTACAGCAATCAATTCATCATTTTCGTCAAAACGTACAGTGGTAAATTGTCCTAGTAAAGGACACTCCTCTATTTCACCAATAAAAGTTATTCCATCTTTTGCTTTTCCAGCCATTAATAAAATAGGCGAGCTTGTAAGCAATGAACTACTTCCAGCAAGTACACCTGCAAAAGCAGTGCCTGCTGCAATCCCACCCACATTCTGATTTACGAGTATTTTGGATTTGGCTTTTTCTAAAGAATGGATTGGGCCTTCTACCAGTTTTAGATTTAATTGTAGACCAGTCATCACTCACTAACTTTTTTCTTATCAAAATAATCTTCTGGATAAGGATCTTGACCTTTTAAATTTTTTCTATAATCCATCACACTGATGTTGATTCCATCATTAATTAAATAATCATTGTAAAAATCCTGCTCTTTAGGATCATCAAAACCTAGTTTTTCAAATATTTGCTCTGATAAAGTTCCAAAATTTTCATATGATTTCCTATAACCAAAATAATTTACAAAGGCCATCAATGGAATACAGATAAAAATACTTATAAGTATCCACATTATTAAATATAGAAAAGAATCCCAAGAATAATTAAAATCAAAGATATAAAAAAGTAAAAGCATTATTGACATCCCACCCCAACAAATTAAAGTGAAATAATAGGTTTGCATAATAATCGCTTTATAGCCTTTTTTTACTGAACGCCCCATTTCATAGATCATATACAATAAGCCAGATTTAGGATCAATAATTGCATAAACTTGATGACGTCCATCCACAGGCTTGTCATTAATTACAGCAATAAGCTCATCATTTTCTTTAAAACGAGCCGTCGTAAATTGCCCTAGTAAAGAATATCCCTCTATTTCCCCTGTAAACGTGATGCCATCTTTAGCTTTACCTGCCATCACCAAGATAGGAGCACTGGTAAGTAACGAACTACTTTCAGCCAGTACACCAGCAAAAGCGGTGCCAGTTGCAATTCCTCCCACATTTTGATTTACGGGTATTTTGGATTTGGCTTTTTCTAAAGAATGGATTGGACCTTCTACCAGTTTTAGATTTAATTGTAGACCAGTCATCACTCACTAACTTTTTTCTTATCAAAATAATCCTCTGGATAAGGATCTGGGCCTTTTAAATTTTTTCGATATTCCATGACACTAATATTCACACCATCTTTAATAATAAAATCATTGTAAAAATCTTGTTCATCTACATTTTTAAAACCCAAAATAGAAAATATTTCCTCAGATAACTCAGCAGATTGTTTGAAGTTCTTTCTAAAAACAAGGTTCATAAATACACTAAAAAAAACTAAAAGAGCAAAAAGAATTAAAATAAATAATTTTATACTTTCAATTAAATAAGAAAAATGTAGAATTTCTTTTCCAGAAAAAATATCAAATATAAAAAATAGTCCTGAAAAAATAACACTAGCACTTATAGACCAAATATAAACTTGCTGCCAAATATTTTTATATGATTTTTTAAGAGACCTTCCCATTTCATATAACATATATAGCAAACCCGACTGAGGATCCAATATAGAATAAGCTAAATGCCGTTCCTGTTCTTTTTCATCACTAACTACAATAATAAGTGGATCATTTTCTTGAAACTGGACGGTAGTAAATTGCCCTATAACCTTATAACCACTGACTTCAAAAGTAAAAGTTTTAGCATCAATTCCTCTTGCAGCCATAAGCATAATTGGAGCATTAGTCATTAAAGTGCTACTTGATGCTAAAGTTCCGAGCATCGCTGACCCAACAGCTTGTTTTCCTATATTTTTTAAAGGATGAATTTTAGAATCTTCAATAGCAAGTTTCTGAATTTTACCTTGAATAACTTTCATATTAAATACTCATAATAGCTTTACTAAAAGCCTCTTCTTCATCTTTAAATAGCTTAAATTTACTTGAATCTTTACCAAATATTGATTTCTCACACCATTTTTGTAAATCATCATCTAGCACATATGTCTTAAGCAAATATTCAACAACCAATAAACCAATACCAATCCAATTACAATATGCTGCAATACGAATAAAATTTGCGCCTAAAAGCATTCGTGTAAAAGCTATTTTATTAGCTGAGGTCACTATCCATGAATTTTGTAATATTGGTAAATTTAGTAATAAGCCGAAACCGACTCCAACCATTACTAAAGATACAGTTGCCTTTGTGAATAGAAAGGCCATAAGAATTTTATCTTTATCACCTTCTTTTTCTTTATACAAGGCAAATGCATCTATACAAAAAGATATAGTAGCTGCTGAAACAGCCAGTCTTGCACCATATAAGCGAATTTTATTTGCCTTCTCCTTAAAACTTAAAGCTTCCATCCCCCCACCAGCAATATCCAATACTGCTGCTGAAGATGCTAATACCCCTGATATTAATTGGAATCCATTTTCCCAATTTTTTTCGCCAATAAACTTATTAGATTGAACTCCAAAATTTATTAATTCAAACAAGGCAACGATACTGGAAATCCTAATTGCTACACTTGTTGAAGACTTACTCAGAATTTCTTTAATTTTTTGTGCCGCGGTATTCTGCCCTGCATTTTTCCAACGTTTTTGAATCTCGGTTGCATTCAGTTGAGCACCCGCATTCGTCATTTTTAAATCTATATTATAGAGCAATGACCATTTCGGCACTTTGTCTGTTAATAACGAACTATGCGCATAAGCTATAAATGAAACACGCGCAAGACTTTTTGAAATCAATGGATTTATATTATATTGCAGGCTCCATTTAGTCACACTTCTAGTAATTTCTGAAATCCAAAGTAAGGATTTAGCTGGGTTATACCATTTCAGATCATTAACTTTGTTATTTGGGTCCGCTAACCATTGCTCCCAAAGCTGGTCGGCACTGACAAATGCAGCAATTAAGCTTTTTAAACTGGATTGTGTCTGATCCCAAGTTAAAGAAGTAATCTCAGAGCTTTTTGCATTATACTGATCAATTAAATTTTTTTGGTTATAGGTAACTGCTCGCATATATAGATTATCGTCAGAAATTTTTTCAACCCCCAACCATTTTTCCATTAATGCTTGTCCCTCATCACATCCTGTCATTCCATCCATTACAGCTAAAGCATGTACATGAAACAATGCACCATATTCTTTTAAGATTGTTTGATCATAAACATAAAATGCATTAAGCAACTGCTTAGATTTAAGCCACTTGATATGATCACTTGCATAAGTTTGAGCAAGTGTAAGGCCCTCATTAGTTAGCTTTTTTACTTCTTTATCAAAAGCTTTTTTAGCATCCCAATTAATTTTTGGAGAATATTTAGTTTCCCATGTTAGTTTAGCTTCAGCTTTAGATTGGGTTATGATTTTCTCTTTTAACTTTTGCTCACCCTGTGCAATTTTTTTATTCCGTTGCTGAAGAAATTTATCTTTTTCAGCAACGGGTGCACGATCCCAAATTTCTTGAACCTTACTTAAATATTCTCTCTGATCCATCGAACCAAATTTTGGTATTTTATCTTTGGCATATTCTAATTTTGCAGTCAGGTCAACAACTTGACTTCGTGCGCTTAATTGCTGATTAATTAGCTTATTCTCAACAACCATTTTAATACTATCTACGAGCTGAGAAGATTGCAGTCGGTGCTCGTTGCTAATCTTTTCTTCATTTTTGGCTAGATATTTTGTTAATTTACCAAACTGACTATTACGACTTTCGTTCAACTTCCTCGTAATACCAACTGGATCATACAATGCCATACAAGCAAGTGACTTTGGTTCATTTTTAAATTTATTCAGCGTTGCATCAATACGGTTTTCACCAAAACTCTTTATATTATAAACCGTGGTTTTAAACTGGCCTGCTGCAATACAATGCTCCTGTGTACTTCCAGCACTGATTAAAACTTTCTGCCATTTCCCTTCTGATACAAACTTCTCTGCATTTTTTTCATATTCACTGAGTTTTGACTTACTCATAGGCACATGCGTATGAATGATATACGCAATTTTGGCCTCATCTTTAGGATTGCTTTCTACAGAAATGACAGAAGAATTAAAGTTATGTCCAGCACCTTTGCAGGCAAATTCAGGGACGCTTTTAGGCGCTTCTTTGCCAACAGGAAAATATGATAAATGTCCTTTCGGTGTAACTAGATAGCCTGCCCACTCCAAAGCTCCAGATGCCCGTTTTACTAAACGATATATATATCCAGTATCAATCATTTCTACTGCATATTTAAAATGACTTAACTGAATCTCTTTTACATTTTTTCCTAATGTTGCAGGCAAAGCCGGTACAGTACCTCTTACCACCGTATAACGTAAAGGTAAAATATTAAACCCCGTTTTACGACAGAAATTCGAACATTCCTTTTGTGCTTGCCCTGCACTATTATTCTGTACATTTGCAGCAGTAGCCTGCTTGGCAGACTTGGCAATTTCACTCTCTTCTATTTTTTTATTTACGTCTTTGGCAACTGTGGGAATACGCATATCACCAACAGGTTTGGCTTGTCCTAGCTTCAGAGTTTGAGCTTGCTGTTGCTTTTGCTGTTTTAGAACTTCACCAAATTTCGAGTTAGCCGTATTTAGATTTTTCAATTTTATCTTTTCATTTGTTGTCATATCACACCTTATACATTTAGATCTTGCTGAATAACAGAGTACAAATCAGCATCCAGATAATCCATTGCATCTGTAAATGAAAGCTCACCCTGCACGCAATGCGCGTAAAGAATATCCGTCACTACAGGATGAGTCATAAAATCCTTATGAATAATTTGCCCATATAAACCATAAGTAACGAGATCTAAATTATTTTCTAGTCCATAAACTTGATATGCTTGTACTAAAGTTTTATGAATCTCTACAGGGCGTAATTTTGAAATATCGACGTCTTTAAAATCATTTAGCTGTTGAAATACACTATTTGCTATTTCAACCAGATCTAATGCGACCGATTGAGATTGATCCAGAGAACGAAGCGCTAATGTTTTGATTTGAGCTCGTTCCTCATGAGATTCGATGCTATAAAACCCTGTAGGATGTAAAAAATGCCAAGCTTCAAAGTTATCTAATAAACTCAATACATTTTTTTCTTCTAAAATATCATTTAAATAAATCAGTACCCGAGGATCATACCAACGGAATAAAATTTTCCGTCCTTGATCAGACACAACCAACTTATTTCTTATCTGATCTCTTAACTCTTCAAGAGATTCTGTTTTTGTTATACCAAAGCCATGTACAAAGTAATAGTCATTGGTAATATCTTTATTGCGCAATAAATTTAGCAGCACATCATCTTTTACTTGCTCAAATACCTTTTGATCATCAATACGTATCAAAAAAAGATTAGATGTTTCCATGTCCTTTTTAATTGCTAAAGGAATATAAGCAGTATTCTTTTTCGCTAAGGTATTGACCACATCATCAAAAATTGAAGAATTTAAGGTGTTATCTAACAAAAAGATGATATGACCATATTGATGTAATAACTTTATACATTGTTGTTCTAACTGGACTCTGTCATCTTGTTCAGAAATATATTGAACTGCTGTAAAAATAGGTAAACTCATGATAAGTCAACCTTAGCTGAGCCATTTTGGGCTGCCTGTGTCTGCTTCGCAGAACAGTCTGGTAAATCAATTGCAGGGACATTCACAGATGCTCCCCCCATAAACAAATGCTGCCCAGCCTTCACTTCAAACTTGCCACCTGTGATCGGAAAAATACCTGAACCATCCAGCTTGATCTGAGAACCATCCGCTGTGATCACGATTTCTTTCGGACTGGTAATTTCAATACGATCTTCCGTCGAAATAATCTGAATCCCTTGCTTGGCAAGCAAATCCATTCCATCTGCTTGAGCCAATGCCTCAAACTTACCTTTAGCAGCCACCTGTTTAATCCCATTCTGTGCAGCAAACAGGCTGGCTTTACCACTCACATGTGCAATCAGATTCTTTTGCGTACTCAAATTGATACTATCGCCTGCAAACTGATTGATCGGCCCATCTGCGGATAAATGAATATCTTCCTTGGTACTCAGACCAATGCCAGCAGGTGAACTCAATAACAGCATCGCCTTGTTAAACTTGGCAATATCAGCTTCAATTTCATCAGCAAAGGCTTTCAACTGATCAAGCGATTCAATCTCATCGGTCTGCTGGTTCTTGGCTACTTCACTTAAGGCTTTGGCATTGCTCTGGTTGCCTTCAAGCTGTTGCTTGGCTGGTTGGGCATCAAGATGTTCGCCTTGTGCCTGATCCTGCTTATGCGTGGAAACCAGTAGACCTTCTCCAGCTCGGACTGCACCCCATTGATCGGTACGCAATTCAAAACCTTCACCTCGGTCTTCACTTTCGGCCTTGTCTTTAGGATGGCTCAGTTTACCTAAGTTAAGTTGGCTGACGGCATGGCTGCTTTGTAGTTGGGCACTAATTTGTCCTGTGGTGTCATCAAAGCGTAACTGGTTAAAGCCTTCGCCTTGGTATTCTTTGGACTTGATCCCCGCCAGCTTCTTGGTGTCTGGGAGCTTGCCTGCATTGTCGAACTTGGTTGGGCTGCGTTGTGCTTCGTGAATGCGGCCCACCACAAACGGACGGTCAATGTTGCCATCAAAGAAGTCGATCACCACGATTTCATTGATCCGTGGCAGGAAACGTGCGCCATAGCCTTCACCTGCCCAAGGTGTCAGCACATCCACCCAAGCTGAATCGGTGTCGTTGTCATTGGCACCTGCACCACCATCATGACTGTGGTCTTCATTGCGGGTAAACAGGAAGCGGACTTTTATCCGTCCCCATTCATCGACATGGATTTCTTCGCCACTTGGGCCCACCACTTTGGCACGTTGTGGAGAGGCTGCTGGGCGGTGTTGTAATGGGTTATATTCGGGTACGGTTTTAATACTACGACGTTGTAGTGTGAGTTGATTGGCTTGGCGTTCTTCTGTGTTGCTTTGTTTGGTGAGCTGCCAATGACTTTGTGCCAATAGCTGATTAATCTGCTGCTGTAGATCTTTCGGTAAGTTGTTCTGGTTATAGAACTGTTTGCCTGTGATCAGGAATTCTTTGTCTGCGCCACTGTGCTGGTCAATCTCAGGGTGTTCTGCCAGTTCAAACCAGTAACCCACATGGGTATCTCGGACGGTGCTCTTCGCCACGAACTGTTTGGATTGTTGGTCGTAGTATTGGCCGAGGTTCTGATTGAGCTTTTCAATTTGCGCATTGCCAGATTGGGTTGCACCATCTTCACCATTGAGGTCTTGCATCCATGCTGGTGAGAAGTGCCATGCCTGTTCTAAACCAAGGCTGGCATTGTCGTGTTGTTCACTATATTTGTGTGTACTTTGCACACTACCTGCACCTTCTTCCTGTTCCAGTGCATCGGCTTGCCAGCGTTGTACATGGACTGCACTCGGTTGTAATGAGCGTTGCCCCACTAAACTGGTCATGCTGTCGTATTGTTCAGTAGCACTACTGCGGTGGTAGCGAATATGGCGACGGTCTAAGGCTTGGTACTGGCTATTGTCATCAATTAAACGGAGTTTCTGGGCCTGAATCTGTTCGCTGGCACTACCGACTTTCAGCTTTGATTCGTCGACCAGCCAGTTAATCCCTTCACTACGCATCAGACGGGTCAGAAAGTCATAGTCACTTTCATTGGATTGCATGATAAAGGGACGGACGTCATAGTCTTGGCTGAGTCCGCTTAAATCAAGTGTTAAACTCGATGCAAATAAGGGACTTTTTTGTTGCCATTCTTTGAATATGATTTCCACCACATCACGCACACTTTTATTCATAAACACGCGGCTGTTACGGCGTTGTTTCCACAGTGCGGTTGGATCTTCGAGCGTGAGTTTATAGAGAGTTAAGCTACCATCAGACTGACCTTGTAAAGCTTGAGTGATAATCCCCGTGACACGGCTTAGTTGGCCCTGATCGGTAACGGTGTCAATTGCAGCTTGGCTGCCAATAAATTGTTTAAGTGGAATGGTGGCATTGGTCGACAAACAGATCAGCTCTGCCTTAAAGCCAGCGTTTAATTCATGCTGGCCATC
>NZ_LRPD01000003.1:0-129938 GCF_001605865.1 Acinetobacter sp. NRRL B-65365
AAATTGACAGTGTATACACCAGGTAAATGGGCAATCATTATGATGATTATCCGTAATTTACCTTTCTTCTTATTTAGAAAAATGGATATCTAAACTAGAAAGATAATTAAAAAGCTCAATCATATATTGGGCTTTTTTAGTTATCTTGGTTTAAAAGCACTCACCATTTATCCCCTCACATTTCTTGCATTCCAACATCACTCCTAATTTCTCATGGCGCCCTTGTTCGGTTAACACCCAAGGACGATTTTGCCACGGTGGATCATGGCGGACATGCTGACCATGCCCACAGGCGAGATCAGCAACATAATGTCCTTCTTCATCGAGATGAAAACCCACAATCGCTTGCTGCATTTAACTTTCCATAGACTCGAGTTTCGCTTGTTCCAAACCCTTTAAAAAACGATGGCATAAGTTATGAATCGCCAGCAGATCATTCTGCTCCATGCCTAAAGCGCAGGCGAGTTTAAACGGAATTGCGATAATCTCATCTTTTGTCGCCAGCGCTTTTTCCAGCAAAATCACTTTTTTCATTCGCTCGTCTTCTTTGACTGCGACACGTTTTAAAAACTGTTTTTCTTCTAGTTTTTTAATAATGGGTGTCAGCGTTCCAGAATCAAAAAAAGTCTTTTGTCCAATCTCTGACAACATCACATTGTCCTGTTCATACAAAGCCAGCAACACAATAAATTGTGGATAGGTCAGATCGTATTCCTGAAGCAACGGACGATACTGGCGAATCATGGCATTGGTCGCGGAATACATGGCAAAACACACTTGGTTATCCAAAAATGAAACTTCAGCCATGATGTTTTTTGCTCGACTTGATTGTTGAACATTCAGTATAAATTGGATTGTTTAAAAAGTACATTGCACATAATTAACTTGTACACAATATAATTGTGTGCAATATTAAATAAGCAAGCTGAATGATTCAGCAATATATTTCGAGTAATTCCACCATTGGATAAATGAGAGAACACCTATGAGCAAAATTTATGATTTTCAGGCTGAACTGTTAGAAGGCGAGCAAAAGAAGCTTTCTGATTATCAAGGTAAAGTGTTATTAGTCGTGAATACGGCGAGCCAATGTGGTCTCACGCCACAATTTGAAGGTTTGGAAAAGTTATATCAGGACTATCAACAACAAGGACTGGTGATTTTGGGTTTCCCATGTAACCAATTTGCCAATCAAGATCCATCCAGTAATGAAGAAATCGGCAGCTTCTGTCAGCGTAATTATGGCGTGTCATTTCCAATGTTTGCCAAGATTGATGTGAATGGCCCAACAGCACATCCCTTGTATCAATATTTAACTTCTGAAGCCAAGGGGATTCTGGGGAGTGAAAGTATTAAATGGAACTTCACCAAATTCCTGATTAATCAAAATGGTGAGGTAGTAAAACGCTACTCGCCGATCACCAAACCTGAAAAAATTGCCAAAGATATTCAAAAACTTTTGGCTTAAGTTGAATTTAAAATTTGATGTTTTACAAATTACTGGCGATCGATTCATTTGCCAGTAATTTTTTAATTTCTTATCCATAAGAAAATCGTTTATTCAAATAAATCGAATCTAGTGATTTGAATAAATTGGAATTTTTTAGATTTAATAATTACATAACTTGTTTAAACATCATCAGTAAACTTCGTTATACTTTTTGCCAAGATTAAAAATACGAGCGTCAGATTATGCGTGTACTTGTAGTGATGGACCCGATTGAAACTGTGAATCTTAAAAAGGATTCAACCATGGCGATGTTATGGGCGGCCAGCCGTCGCGGACATGAATTGGGTTATGCATTACAGCACGATTTATATATCGACCAAGGCAAGGCTTTTGGTCTGATCTCTCCTTTGAAAGTATTCGAAGATTACAATCATTATTACGAGTTGGGTGAGAAGCGCAAAGAGTCGTTAGCGGATTACGATGTAGTATTAATGCGTAAAGACCCACCGTTTGACATGAACTTTGTCTATACCACCTATATTCTGGAGCAGGCAGAGCGAGAAGGGACGTGGATTATCAATAAGCCGCAATCGCTACGTGACTGTAATGAAAAGCTGTTTGCTACCCAGTTCCCAGAACTACAAGTCCCAACTTTAGTGACGTCTCAACAAAGCCTGATTCGTGAATTTATTAAAGAACATGGCGATGTGATTGTGAAACCACTTGATGGAATGGGCGGCATGGGCATTTTCCGTTTGTATCAAGATGGGGTAAACATCGGTTCGACTCTGGAAATGCTCACAGAAATGGGTACACGTCCGATCATGGCACAACGTTATATTCCTGAAATTGTAGAAGGTGATAAGCGTATCTTGATGGTCAATGGTGAACCGATTCCATATTGTCTGGCACGTATTCCACAAAATGGTGAAGTGCGCGGTAATCTGGCGGCAGGTGGTTTAGGACAGGCTCGTCCACTGACTGAAAATGATAAATTGATTGCAGCAAAAGTTGGCCCATTCTTACGTGAAAAAGGTTTGGTTTTCGTTGGTCTGGATGTGATCGGTAATTATGTGACTGAAATTAATGTGACCAGTCCAACCTGTATCCGCGAGATTGACGCACAATTCGGTACCTCGATTGCAGATGATTTATTTGCCGTACTGGAAGCTGGGCTTAAAAATTAAATAATTCTTATTTTTTGACCAAAATGCCCGTTTGTATTTACTCAAATTTTGGATGCAAATGGGCTTTTAGATATCGGCAGTCTCTTGTTTTTAACAAAGAATCGAAAAAAGCTCAGCTTTCTGTTGTAAACAAGTGAAATTCGCTTTTCGTGAATGAAGCTTTAGGATTAAAATAACGCTCGAAAACAATAGACGATAACCTTTTTTTGAGTTGAAGAATTAAACCGTGACCAATTCACCACAGAACAAACCCAAACATGTCATGATGATGGCCGCTGGTACAGGTGGACATGTTTTTCCTGCGCTTGCTGTTGCCAAACTACTGCAACAAGAAGGCTGTCAGGTCTCTTGGTTGGCGACGCCGACGGGAATGGAAAACCGGTTACTCAAAGATCAAAATATTCCAATTTATCAGATCGATATTCAAGGTGTACGTGGCAATGGTCTGTTACGTAAGCTCAGTGCACCATTTAAAATTCTAAAAGCAACCTTAAGCGCAATGCGCTATATGAAACAGCTTAAAATTGACGCTGTCGCTGGTTTCGGCGGTTATGTTGCAGGGCCAGGTGGTTTGGCTGCACGTTTGCTGGGTATTCCTGTGTTGATCCATGAACAGAATGCGATTGCAGGTTTTACCAATACCCAACTGGCACGTATCGCGAAAACCGTATGTCAGGCTTTTCCAGATACTTTCCCAAGTAGTGATAAAGTGGTGACCACAGGAAATCCTGTGCGTGCTGAAATCACTGCGATTTTGAATCCATCATGGCGTTACCAAACCCGTGAACAGGAACAATTGCCACTGAATATTTTAATTGTGGGCGGTTCATTAGGGGCGCAAGCGTTAAATGAGCGTTTGCCAGAAGCATTAAAGAAAGTCAGTGTACCGCTGAATGTATTTCATCAATGTGGTCAAAATAAGCAAGATGCGACGCGTGCACTTTATCAAGGTGCATCTGAGCAATTAAATATTCAGGTTGAGCCATTTATTCATGATATGGCCAAAGCGTATAGTGAAGCTGATTTAATTATTTGCCGCGCTGGCGCGTTGACTGTGACTGAAGTTGCAACAGCGGGTCTGGCAGCGGTTTTTGTTCCTTTACCTATTGCGGTGGATGACCACCAGACTGCAAATGCTAAGTTTTTGGCAAATGCAGGTGCTGCAAAAATTTGCCAACAAGCAGAAATGACACCTGCTGTTTTAGATGAGTTATTTGCCAGTTTGCTCAATCGCCAGCTACTCTCTGAAATGGCAATTAAAGCACGTCAACAAGCACAACCGAATGCGACGCAGCATGTGGTTGATCTGATTAAAAAATTGTAATTCGAGTTTATCTATGTCTCCTACAAATCCAAACCAAGCCAAAAAGCTGATTAAAGTGCCAGAAATGCGCCGTATTAAAAATATCCACTTTGTTGGTATTGGCGGTGCGGGGATGTGTGGTATTGCTGAAGTGTTGAGTAACCAAGGTTATAAGATTTCAGGTTCAGATATTAAAGCGTCGAAAACGACAGCTCAACTCGAAGCAAATGGCATCAAGGTGTTTATCGGCCACTCGGCAGACAATATTAAAAATGCCAATGTACTGGTGGTATCGACTGCGATTGATCCTGAAAATCCAGAGATTAAAGCTGCAATTGAACAACGTACGCCGATTGTGCGCCGTGCGGAAATGTTAGGTGAGTTGATGCGTTATCGTCATGGTATCGCGGTTGCGGGAACGCATGGTAAAACGACAACGACAAGTTTATTGACCACCATGTTGGCGGAAGAAAACCTTGATCCAACTTATGTGATCGGTGGTTTGCTGAATAGCACAGGGGTCAATGCTGCGCTGGGTGAAAGCCGTTTTATCGTGGCAGAAGCGGATGAGTCGGATGCTTCATTCTTGTATTTGCAGCCAATGGCCGCCATTGTGACCAATATCGATGCAGATCACATGGATACCTATGAAGGTAGCTTCGATAAGTTAAAAGATACGTTTATCCAGTTCTTGCATAACCTGCCATTCTACGGGTTGGCAGTTGTCTGTGGTGATGACGCCAATATTCGCGAGATTTTACCGCGTGTAGGCCGTCCAGTATTAACTTACGGTTTCGATGAAGGCAACGATATCCGTGCAGTTGATGTGGCTCAGGAAGGCATGCGTTCGCACTTTACCGTATTGCGTAAAGACCGTGAGCCATTACGTGTCACTATCAACCAGCCTGGCTTACATAATGTCCTAAATGCGCTTGCTGCAATTGGTGTGGCAACCGATGAAGGCGTTTCTGATGGTGCGATTTGCCGTGCCTTAGAAGGCTTTAGCGGTGTTGGTCGTCGCTTCCAGGTTCAAGGTGAATATGAAGTTGGCGAGGGCATGGTGAAATTGGTGGATGACTATGGTCACCATCCAAAAGAAGTTGAAGCAACCATTAAGGCTGCACGTGCCAGCCATCCAGATCGTCGTTTGGTGATGTTGTTCCAGCCGCACCGTTTTAGCCGTACGCGTGACTGTTTTGATGACTTTGTGGATGTATTATCACAAGTCGATCAATTGTTATTGTTAGAGGTTTATTCAGCAGGCGAAAAACCAATTGTGGGCGCTGATAGCCGTGCTTTGGCGCGTAGTATTCGTCTGCGTGGTGAAGTGGAACCGATTCTGGTTGATCCAGTGGAAGGGAATTTACCAAGCGTTTTACAAAAAGTGTTACAAGCTAATGACCTGTTATTAACACAAGGCGCGGGTAACGTGGGTGCAATTTCGGTAGAATTGGCTCAGCATCGTTTGTATGCCCAATAATTTTGTTTTTTGAATATTAAAAGTTTTACAGTTTTAAGGATATAAACGTGTCAAATGCTGCGAAATTCGGCAAAGTTGCTGTGTTATTTGGTGGGAAATCGGCTGAGCGTGCGGTGTCATTGGACAGCGGTCAGGCCGTTTTAGATGCATTGTTGCGTTCGGGTGTGCAGGCAGAAGCATTTGATCCGCAAGATCGTAGTGTGACTGAGCTGGTGGGTTACGATCGTGCTTTTATCGTATTGCATGGTCGTGGCGGTGAAGATGGCCAAATTCAGGGTGTACTGGAATGGTTGAATATTCCATATACTGGTACTGGCGTGCAAGGTTCTGCAATTGGTATGGATAAAGTCAAAACCAAGCAAATCTGGCAAGGCAGTGATTTGCCGACTGCGCCTTACCGCATTATCACCAAAGATACCGATCTTGATCCGGTGATTGCTGAATTGGGTCTGCCAGTCATTATCAAACCTGTACATGAAGGCTCAAGTGTCGGCATGAGTAAGGTTGAGAAAGCAGAAGACTTTGCAGCGGCCATTGAAAAAGCGACCCAGCATGATGCTGTGGTTATGGCAGAAAAATGGATTACAGGTCGTGAATTTACGATTTCATTCCTGAATGGTCAGCCTTTGCCAGTGATCCGTTTACAACCACCGGCAGATGTTGCTTTTTATGACTATGAAGCAAAATACCAACGTAATGATGTGGAATATGGTATCCCTTGCGGCCTAACTGAAGCGGAAGAGAAGAGCTTGCAAGCATTGTGCTTACGCGCTTTCCAAGCCGTGGGTGCAGAAGGTTGGGGCCGTATTGATGCGATGCAGGACGAACAGGGTAATTTCTGGTTATTGGAAGTTAATACCGTTCCAGGCATGACCAGCCACTCTCTCGTACCAAAAGCAGCGCAAGCCGTTGGTTATAATTTTGATCAGCTCTGTGTTGCGATTTTAGAGCAAACTTTAGCAAAGTCGGCTTAATTATTTATGGCTCAACTTCCTGCATCTATGCGTCGCAAAACGCGACCAGCCATTAGCTCGATTCACGAGAAACCGCCTACGCCTAAACAAAAGATGGTGAATGCGGGGGGCTGGGCATTACTTGTTATTGCATTCGCTGTACTGGCATTAGGTCTGTTTGGTTTATATAAAGTCATGACGGATGCCAAAGTTGCAGAGTTGCAGGTGGTGGGAACCAATTCTGAAGTTGAAAATCAGCAATTAGTTAAATACCTAAATCCTGTCATTAAAGATAATTATTTCACTTCGGATTTAGAGCAGATTCGGGATCAGGCGTTAAAAGTATCTTGGGTTGATCGTGTAGTGGTATCACGAGCTTGGCCAAATGCAATTCGGGTGCGGGTGATGCCGCGTCATGCGATTGCACGTTGGGGAACAGGGCGTTTGCTTAGTGATAATGGTGAAGTGTTTAGTGAGGCTGTTCCTCGAGCACATCCAAATTTGCCACTGTTACATGGGCCAGCCAGCCAATCCAAAATGATGATGCGTCGCTATAATGAAATTAACCAATTATTTCATCCAGCGAATTTAAGATTAAAAGAACTGTATTTAACTGAGCGTATGACCTGGTTTATGCAGTTTGATTCAGGTTTACGGATTATCGTGGATCAGGATCAAACCATGAACAAGCTCCAGCGCTTAAGCCATTTGGCACAAACAGATCTAAAACCTGTATGGTCGAAAATCACGGCAATTGACCTGCGTTACCGGAATGGTTTGGCCATTCAATGGAAAAATGCAGCTCCGCCAAAGATTGTCAACGGTCAGTTAGTTGTAACGATTGATGACACAAGCCTTGCAGGGGCAATTCAGGCAAAGCCATAATACGTGGCTTAAAATAAAGGGCAGTGGTCCTAAACAACACTAAAGATATGGTATTGAAGTAATGAGTGAAGCTGTTCCCTCAGTTGTTGCGATTGATATTGGGACTCATAAAGTCTCAGTTTTGATTGGTAAGGTCCATGCACCGGATAAGATACAGGTCATTGGCATGGCAACTGCTCGCAACCGAGGCATGGTTAAAGGCAAGATTGTCAGCTTGGACAAGGTCATTGCTGCGATTAAAAATGCAGTATCCGAAGCAGAGGATATGGCAGAGTGCCGTATTCATAGTGCATGGGTGTCTATCCCGAGTACTGAATTACAAAGTTTTTATGCATCAGGTCGTACCCCTGTAGCCAACCACGATCATATTATTACGACAAATGAAGTGGTGCGCGCATTAGAGTTGGCCAAAGCCAGCCATTTATCACCTGATTATTATCTTGCCAGCGCTGTTCCATTAGGCTTTGAGCTCGGTGATTCGGCTGAGTGGGTGCAAAATCCTGTGAATATGTCTGCACATAGCATGACAGGTCATTATCAGTTGATGATGATGCCAATCAGCACCATGCAAAACCTTGATCGTGCCATGAAAGGGGCGAATATCGGGGTGGAGAAAATGGTGGTGTCTTGCTTGGCAACGGCTGAAGCAAGTTTGCTAAAAGACGAAAAAGAATATGGTGTATGTCTGGTTGATATCGGTGCAGGCATTACCAATATTGCAGTATATCTGGATGGTCGATTGGCTTTAGCACGTACCTTGCCACGTGGTGGTGAGAATGTGACCCGTGATATTGCAGCTGTTTTACAAACCACGACTGAAGAAGCTGAACGCATCAAGATTTTACATGGTTGCGTCGATCTTAGTGTAGTAAAACCAGATCATATGATTCAGGTACAAGGCATTGATGGCACACAAACCATCAGTCGTATTGAACTTGCAGAAATCATCATTGCGCGTTATGAAGAAATCTTTAGCTTAATTCGTGAAGAACTGGAGCATAGTGGTGCGATTCATGGTTTATATCATGGTGTGGTACTGACTGGCGATGCGTGTCAAATTGAAGGTATGGTGAATTTGGCGCGTCGTACGTTAGGCGTATCTGCGCATCTGGGTAACCCTCCATTGCAAGTGTATGCGGATGATCAGCACTTACCAGCATTGCGTCGTTCAATGTACGCTACTGCGGCAGGTCTGTTGATGTTTAGCCAGAGTGATTTGCAAGATACGGTTGAAGAACCAGAAGAGGCCAGCGATCGTAGTTTTGTTGATCGGGTTGCCAATGGTTGGAATGCATTAAATAGCAAATTAAAGGCCATCTTTTAAGTTGTAGTTATTTTTGAGAAAATTTGTTAGGAAGTTGTTCTAAATCACCCACTGTACTTGACAATCTGGTGATTATTGAACAGCATCCTAAACATCAGTTGTTTAAAAATCAGGGCAGTAACGGGCTGAAGTAACTGCCATTAATATTAGGAAATCTAAAGGTCATGGCCTCATTTGAATTTATAGAAGATGAACTAGACAATGGCAACGGTCAAGCCCGTTTCACAGTATTTGGTGTGGGTGGTGGTGGCGGTAATGCCGTTCAACACATGGCACAGTCAGATATTCAAGGTGTAAAGTTCGTTTGTGCAAATACAGATAAACAAGCACTGGACAGCATGAACGCGCCATTCAAAATTCAATTGGGTGAACAAAGTACGCGTGGTTTAGGCGCTGGTGCGAATCCAGAAGTGGGTCAAATCGCAGCCGAAGAAAGCCGTGATGTGATCCGTCAGCATCTTGAAGGGACTGATATGGTCTTCGTAACCGCTGGTATGGGTGGTGGTACGGGTACAGGTGCTGCACCAGTTGTTGCTGAAGTTGCTAAAGAAATGGGTATCCTGACTGTTGGTGTGGTGACAACCCCATTCAACTTTGAAGGCCGTCGCCGTCAAAAGTCTGCTGAAAAAGGTATTGATGCCTTAGAAGCACATGTTGATTCATTGATTATTATTCCGAACCAGCGCTTACTCAGCGTATATGGCGATATCTCAATGAAAGATGCCTATAAAAAGGCAGATGATGTATTGTTGAACGCAGTTCGCAGTATTTTTGACCTTGTGGTCAATCGTGGTCACATTAACCTCGACTTCGCTGACTTGAAAACAGCGATGAGTACACGTGGTTATGCAATGATGGGTGCTGGTTTAGGCCGTGGAGAAGATCGTGCCCGTCAGGCAGCTGAACAGGCGATCCGTAGCCCATTGCTTGATAATGTGAATATTATCAACGCGAAAGGTGTGTTGATTAACATCACTGGTGGCGATGATATTACCTTGCGTGAAACCGAGATCATTACAGATGTCGTGAACCAGATTGTCGATCTTGATGAAGGTGAAATTTTCTACGGTACGGTATTCGATCCAGATGCGCGTGATGAACTTCGTGTTACGGTTATAGCGACTGGTTTAACGCGTAATGCAAGTGAAGTTGATCAGAAGAGACGTACTGCAGCTTCGCATGTCAGCGCTTCTCAAGTGGCACAACAACCTGTTGATGAAGACGACGTTCCAGCGATTAGTAAACGTGCAAATGTAGATGCTCCAGCAAGTGCTACAGCAAGTTCTACGCCACGTTCATCGCCAATGAGCATCCAAGACTACCTGAAAAATCAGCAACGTAAATAATAAAATCAGATATTTAGAGAAAGGAGGCAATTAATTGCCTCCTTTTTTATTTTTTTAAAATGGCAAAATATGCTAAGTTATATCGGTTTTTGCAAATGAAGTTGGTATGGCATGTTGAAACAACGTACTCTCAAGCGTGTGGTGAAAGCGAGCGGGATTGGTTTGCACAGTGGTCAAAAGGTGCTGATCAATTTTGTTCCACACCATATTGATGGAGGTATTGTCTTTCGCCGTATCGACTTAAATCCCCCTGTGGATATCCCAGCCAATGCCTTGCTGATCCAAGAAGCATTTATGTGTTCAAATCTGGTACGTGACGACATTAAAGTGGGTACCATTGAACATGTCATGAGTGCGATTGCTGGATTGGGAATCGACAACCTGATTGTCGAAGTGTCTGCTTCAGAAGTTCCGATTATGGATGGTAGTGCAGGGCCATTTATCTATCTTCTCATGCAAGGTGAGCTGGCAGAGCAGGATGCGCCAAAGAAGTTCATCCGCATTTTAAAGCCAGTTGAAGCTTTGATTGATGATAAAAAAGCGATTTTCACGCCACATTCAGGTTTTCAGCTCAACTTCACCATCGATTTTGATCATCCCGCCTTTGCCAAAGAATACCAGTCAGCAACCATTGATTTTTCGACAGAAATCTTTGTGTATGAGGTAAGTGAAGCGCGAACGTTTGGCTTTATGAAAGATCTGGATTATCTCAAAGCCAATAATCTGGCCTTGGGGGCAAGTCTGGATAATGCCATTGGTGTAGATGATACGGGTGTGGTCAATGAGGAAGGATTGCGCTTCGCCGACGAGTTTGTTCGACACAAGATTTTAGATGCCGTAGGTGATTTATATTTACTTGGACATCAGATTATTGCCAAGTTTGATGGCTATAAGTCGGGTCATGCTTTGAATAATCAGTTATTACGCAATGTTCAAAATGATCCAAGCAGCTATGAAATTGTAACATTTAATAACGAGAATGATTGTCCGATTCCTTATGTTAGTGTGACATAAGTCCTTGTCTTTTATTGGCTATGTTATATTATAACAAATGAAAATGAGAATTTTGTCACAAAATATAATTATGTATTTCGATACTTAATGTATGAAGTTTACTTTTTATTGCTTGCCAAACGTAGTAGAGCTTGGCTAAGCTTAGGGTCGCTCACATATTCAGCGGCGCTACGCAATTGCTCTTGGGTCTCTGATGTAAGTGCTTTTGTTGGGGGAGAGGGTTCACGAGAGACAACCTTTTTGTTTCTTAAGCGAACTTGGATTTTTCGTAATTCCTTGAGTCCTTCGAGCTGAGCTAACTGCGCAACATAGTTGCTTTGTAAATAGCTGAGTTGACTAATCATGGCCTGATTTTCACCAGTTATGATCAAAACGCCATGTTGATAACAAACAACTTGCCATTGCTCTGGTTGGGGTAATAACGGTTGAATAATTTTCGTAAGTTGTTTCCATTGCGTAACTTGCGTTGTCAGAAACGTTAAGTTTCCAGTTTTTATGTGTTGTCCTTTCTGTTGGAAAACGTTGTTAGGCTCAGACATAGAACTTCCTCGGAGGTAATGTGTCCATCTTAAGCGTTTGGTTCAGCTGTTATCAAGGAAGAGATGATAAAGGAACGTTTGAAGGACGGTTTCAAGAGGTTTTTTATGCATCATACGCGTCGTATTTTACTCGCATTTTCATTGGCTGCTTCAGCTGCTTCGGTTGCTTTTGCAGACTACCAGAACATTGGTCAGTCAACAGGTGATGACCGTTTAGAGCAATTATCAAAAACCTTGGCTCAAGGTTCTTATACTCATTCTGCTGATATGGATTTGCCAGCCGTTTCGAATGTATCGGTTAAATTACGTGAAAAAACCATTGAATTGAATAATGCGACGATCGAGAAAAAATACGGTCGTTCAGCGATTTCATCTCAGGATAATGCGCCTTCATTTTCTGCCAACACGGGTTATTCTTGGTTGGTAAGCCATCCTTTACAAGAAGGACGTGTGAGTTCTTCTTGGGGTAACCGTACTCTGCTCGGTTCAACGCGCCACCACTCTGGTCTTGATCTTGCAGCACCATCAGGTACACCAATTTATTCAACAGGCCCTGGTGTCGTGACTAAATCAGGCTGGGGTACAGGTTATGGTCAATATGTTGAAATTGATCATGGCAATGGTTACATCACTCGCTATGCACATGCATCACGCTTAATCGTGAGTGCTGGTGATCGTGTAAGCGCAGGCGAGCATATTGCCAATGTTGGTTGTACAGGTCGTTGTACTGGCCCACATTTGCATTTTGAAGTTGTGAAAGATGGTCAACGTAAAAACCCATCAACTTACCTCGCAATGTTGCCTTAATGTAATTTGTTAACAGTTGTATATAAATATTCAGAAAAATCGCCTTTATTGGCGATTTTTTATGTGTTTTGTTTCAATTCGGTCAATGACTATTTTGTCAGAAAATAATAAGGCGTTTTCCATTCAGCTAAGGCCATACCCCTTATAAAGCAAAACATGATAAAAATAGGGTCGACAAATAACTTAAGGGAAAAGGTGAATTGTATGGCGTTTTATGGCGACTCTGACGCGCAAGAAACCCAAGAATGGCAAGAAGCATTTGATTCTGTATTACAACACATGGGCACGGAACGAGCTGCTTTCTTACTAGAAAAACTCTATCAACGGGCTATTGCGAAACATGTGCCAATCCAGCGCTTAAACACACCTTACCTCAACACCATTTCAGTTGAAGAGCAACCAGCGATGCCTGGCGATCAGGATATGGAACGTCGTATCCGCGCATTGATCCGCTGGAATGCTTTGGCAATGGTATTACGTGCGAATAAAACGGGCGATGACCTCGGTGGTCACCTTGCAAGTTTCGCATCGTCTGCAACATTGTATGACGTTGGTTTTAACCATTTCTTCCGCGCAAACAGCGATAACTTTGGCGGCGACATGATTTATTACCAAGGTCACTGCGCGCCTGGTATTTATGCACGTTCTTTCCTTGAAGGACGTTTAAACGAAGAACAGTTAAGTAATTTCCGTCGTGAAGTTGGCGGTAACGGTTTACCAAGCTATCCGCATCCTTATTTAATGCCAGACTATTGGCAGTTTCCTACTGTATCGATGGGCCTGGGTCCAATCATGTCGATTTATCAGGCGCACATTCAAAAATATTTAATGAATCGTGGCTTGATCAAAGAAGAAGATCGTAAAGTCTGGGCTTATCTGGGCGATGGTGAGATGGATGAGCCAGAAAGTACAGGTGCAATTTCACTTGCTGGTCGTGAAAAGCTTGATAACCTGATTTGGGTGGTGAACTGTAACTTACAGCGCCTAGATGGTCCTGTACGTGGTAACGGTAAAATTATTCAAGAATTAGAATCTTTATTCCGTGGTGCGGGCTGGCGTGTCATTAAAGTCGTGTGGGGCCGTCATTGGGATCCACTTCTTGCAAAAGACAGCTCAGGCGCTTTAAAAGCGGTTATGGATGAAACAGTTGATGGTGAGTATCAACGCTATCAAGTGAAAGGCGGTGCATATACACGTGAGAAATTCTTTGGCAAGTACCCAGAAGCTGCGGAACTTGTAAAAGATTTAAGCGATGAAGACATCGACAATCTTAACCGTGGTGGTCATGACCCATACAAAGTTTTTGCTGCCTATGCAGAAGCAATGAAAGCCAAAGGTCAACCAACCGTTATTCTTGCGAAAACGGTTAAAGGTTATGGTTTATCTGAAGAAATTGAAGCGGTGAACAAAACTCACCAAATCAAAAAAATGCAGATCGACTCTTTGAAATATGTACGTGACCGTTTCAACTTGCCATTTACAGACGATAAGTTAGAAGAACTTCCATTCTACCGCCCAAGTGAAAACTCTCCAGAAATGAAGTACATGAAGGCGCGTCGTGAAGCATTAGGTGGTTACCTACCTGCACGTCGTAAAGAGAGTGAAACTTTAGCGATTCCTGAATTATCTGTATTTGATGCTGTATTAAATGGTTCTGGTGGTAAAGAGCAATCGACGACGATGCTGATGGTACGTTTAATTGCTGCTTTACTGAAAGAAAAAGCAATTAAAGACCGCGTAGTTCCAATCGTTCCAGATGAAGCACGTACATTTGGTTTAGAAGGGATGTTCCGTCAGCTTGGTATTTATGCTGCTCACGGTCAAAAATATACCCCAGAAGACCAAGAACAGTTAATGCATTACCGTGAAGCAAGTGACGGTCACATGTTGCAAGAAGGGATTAACGAAGCGGGTGCGATGAGCGCTTGGGCTGCGTTGGCAACTAGTTATTCAACCAATAACTTGCCAATGATTCCAATGTACATGTACTACTCAATGTTCGGTTTCCAACGTATTGGTGACATTGCATGGGCTGCGGGTGATGCACAGGCACAAGGTTTCTTGTTAGGTGCTACTGCTGGCCGTACCACATTGAACGGTGAAGGTTTACAGCACCAAGATGGCCATTCACATATCTTGGCGAACACGATTCCAAACTGCGTATCTTATGATCCATGTTTTGGTTATGAATTGGCTGTGATCGTACATGACGGTTTACAACGTATGTATGTGAACCAAGAGCGTGTGTTCTACTACTTAACCGTAATGAACGAAAACTACGAGCATCCTGCAATGCCAGAAGGCGCTGAGGAAGGCATTAAACGTGGTATGTACTTGTTCGAAAAAGATGAGAAAGCAACGGTTCAATTACTTGGTTCAGGTGTCATTCTGCGTGAAGTGATTAAAGCTGCGAAAATCTTACGTGATGAATACCAGATCCACTCAAACGTTTGGAGCGTAACAAGCTTCAATGAGTTGTCACGTGACGGTATGGCATGTGAAGAATACAACCGTTTACACCCACTGACTGAAGAAGTGAAAGAGTCTTGGGTATCTAAACAGTTACGTGGTACAGAAGGTATCGTTGTTTCAGCAACAGACCATATGCGTGCGTATAGCGAACAAATCCGTGCATATCTTCCAGATGGTCGTCCATTTGTTGCATTAGGTACAGATGGTTATGGTCGTTCAGATACACGTGCAAACTTACGTAGTTTCTTTGGTGTTGATGCTGCGCATATCGTGGTTGCGACTTTGAAAAAACTCGCTGACGAAGGTGAAGTAGACGCACGTTTAGTCAAAGATGCAATTTCTAACTTTGAGTTAGATACGGATCGTCCAGTTGCATGGGCACCACAAGCGCATCCAGAAGTTCAGGCCGTTGCTGAATACAATGAAACACAAACAGGTGAGGGGAAATAATCATGCAAATCCAAGCACCTGATATTGGCGTAGATAAAGCGCTCGTTGCAGAAATCTTGGTCAAAGTAGGCGACCATGTTGCAGTTGACGATAGCCTTCTGGTTTTAGAGTCAGATAAGGCAACGGTAGAAGTACCAAGCACTGCGGCAGGTATCGTAAAAAGTATTCTGGTTAAACAGGGTGATGAAGTCACTGAAGGCGTTGCATTGATCGAACTAGAGTCGGAGTCTGCTGTTGAAGCCCCTGTGAACGAAGCGCCGAAAGCGGAAGCGCCAAAAGCAGAAGCCAAACCTGTCGAAGCTGAAACAAAAGTACAACCAGCTGCCGCTCCAACAGCGACAGCTAGTCAGGTTGTGGATGTAAAAGTTCCAGATATTGGTGTGGAAAAAGCTTTGGTTGCAGAAGTGTTGGTCAAAGTCGGTGATCAGATTGAACCTGAACAAAGTATTGTTGTGGTTGAATCGGACAAGGCGACTGTAGAAGTACCAAGTTCGGTTGCGGGGATTGTGGAAGCGATTCAGATTAAAGAAGGCGATAGCATCAAAGAAGGCGTAGTATTGATTCAGGTCAAGACTACGAGCGCTGCAACGTCATCTGAACCGCAAGCAGCCCCTGCTCAAACAGAAGCGCCAGTCGCAACGACTGAAGCACCAGCTGCAAGCAATACCTCAACAGGTAATGTTGAAATTGAAGTACCAGATTTAGGTGTAGAAAAAGCACTTGTTTCAGAAATTTTGGTCAATGTCGGTGATCGCGTTGAAGCTCAACAAAGCCTATGTGTGGTTGAGTCAGATAAGGCATCTGTTGAAGTGCCAAGCTCAGTAGCAGGGATTGTGAAAGCAATCCATGTCTCTGCTAATCAAGAAGTTCGTCAAGGCGTGGCTTTGGCAACGATTGAGGTGAGTGGTCAGGCTGCTGCTCCAGCAGCACCAAAAGCTCAACCAGCCGCTGCACCTTCTGCTCAAGCAGCACCAGCAAAACCACAGGCAGCAGAGACAGCAGCTCCAAGTGCGCCAGCGCAAGTTGAGAAGCTGACCAAAGAGCAAGAAGCAGAAAATGCGAAGGTTTATGCAGGCCCTGCCGTGCGTAAACTGGCACGTGAATTAGGCGTTATTCTCGGTCAGGTGAAGGCTTCAGGTGAACATGGTCGCGTAATGAAGGACGATGTTTTTGCTTATGTAAAAGCACGTCTCACGACAGCGCAGCCAGCATCTTCTGCTCAAGCAGCACCCGTGGCTTCGGGCTTACCGAAATTGCCAGACTTTGGTGCATTTGGTGGCGGTGAAGTGAAAGCAATGACGCGTTTACAGCAAGTGTCTGTACCGCAGTTGTCATTGAATAACTTTATTCCTCAAGTCACACAGTTCGATTTGGCTGATATCACAGAGCTTGAAGCGTGGCGTGGCGAGCTTAAAGACGGCTTTAAAAAGCAGGGTCTGAGCTTAACCATTTTGGCCTTTATTGCCAAAGCAGTTGCGCACTTGCTGAAAGAAGAACCTTATTTCGCAGGCCATTTGGCTGATGATCAGAAGTCAGTATTGTTACGTAACGAAATTCATATGGGTATTGCTGTGGCGACCCCAGATGGTTTAACTGTTCCAGTACTGCGTAATCCTGACCAGAAGTCAATTAAGCAAATCGCGACAGAACTGGCTGAACTGAGCCAGAAAGCGCGTGACCGCAAATTGTCACCGAAAGATTTGCAAGGTGCTAACTTCACGATTACCAGCTTAGGTAGTATTGGTGGTACTGCATTTACGCCGTTGGTGAACTGGCCACAAGTTGCGATTCTAGGTATTTCACCTGCAACCATGCAGCCTGTATGGAATGGTAAAGACTTTGATCCGCGCTTAATGTTGCCATTGTCATTGTCTTATGACCATCGTGTCATTAATGGTGCGGATGCAGCACGCTTTACCAATAAGCTGACCAACTTACTCAAAGACATTCGTAGCTTATTGCTCTAATCGTTTTTGAATCTAGAAAACCTCGCATCAGCGGGGTTTTCTGTTTTTAGGGTGACAAAATTGTGGCTTTATTTGTAAATACTTTTCTCTAGAATACGGTTCTATCTATAAGAAATTTCTTTGAGATCAGGAGCAAGGATGTTGATGATTTATCGGCTAATGTTGCCATTATTGCTGGTTGTTTTTGTATTGATGGGCTTATGGGTGAGTTTCTTGCATTTTCCCTGGGACTGGGTCATGTACGCCGTCATGGGGCTGGAAGTGCTGGTCGCGACCGTGGTGATGGCAATGGAATATCAGGCACAGCATGTCGGTGGTGCAAGTGGCTGGGGCAGTTTTGGTTTTCTTGGTCTCAGTGCCTATTTGGCATTTTTTCTGGGGCTTGTCCGTATCTTGGTTTGGAGTTACCAAAAATTTTGGGCTTAACGATTCAAAAGCATTTTATTGTTTGATAGAATGGCGTTACTTCATTGGGGAGTAGCCGCTCTTTACGCAAAGTAAAGAGGTGATGATCAACATAATTGTTCAACAGAACATGGTCATCATAGCAAAGAACCAAGAACAGCTTTTCAGCTGTGCTTTTGTTGGCAAGACCTTTGATTTACCACTCTGCATCAATCTATTTGATTTTGGCTAGCAGGAGGGGTAGGTCATCGGTATATTTTGCTAGCCAGAGCATTCAACTATGTATGAATTCCTCATCTCCACATCAATTGTTGCCCTTGCTGAAATGGGCGATAAAACTCAATTGCTTGCATTATTACTTGCTGCCCGTTTCCGTAAACCCGTTCCGATTTTAATTGCGATCTTGCTTGCTACCACCATTAACCACGGTATTTCGGCTGTCTTAGGTCAATGGATTACGACCGTCCTGAGCCCTGAAATCCTGTTATGGATTCTCGCACTCGGCTTTATTGGTATGGCAATCTGGATGCTGATCCCAGATGAGTTGGGCGATGAAAGTGAGAGCATTAATAAATGGCAGAAATTCGGCGTCTTTGGTGCAACCTTCATCTTATTCTTTTTGGCTGAAATTGGTGATAAAACTCAAATTGCAACAGTGGCGCTGGCGGCACGTTTTGACAGTGTGCTCTGGGTCATGTGTGGAACAACGTTTGGTATGATGATTGCCAATGCACCTGCGGTCTTTATTGGCGATAAGCTGGCAGATAAATTACCGATTTCCCTGATTCATAAAATTGGTGCCGCAATCTTCTTGGTGGTGGGTATTTCAACTTTGGTTCAGCATTATTTCTTTTAATTCTTCCCTGCATTTATTGTTTAAAGACCCATCCAGATGTGATGGGTCTTGTTTTATAAATCATGATAAAAATCCAATATCAGATTGAAACCCGAATCAAATCCCATTATTTTATTATGGAATTAAAAATATTTCATATTTAAAGAATTTTTCAGGGGTCGCTATGAGTTTCGAACGGACAACATCACAAATATTATTTGATAATGGCACACATAAATGCATCAGTTTTACCAGTCTGGTCAAAGGGGAAGGTATTCAGGCCAATCAGTTTTTAATTATTGACCATGATCGGGCCGCAGTTTTAGATCCAGGTGGCGACTTGACTTATGTGCCATTAACCATGGAGCTGAATCGCTATACCAAACTGAAAAATCTGGACTATGTGATGGCCTCACACCAAGATCCCGACATTATTACTTCGATGCCCCGTTGGTTGGTGTATACCGATGCCAAAGTCGTAGCCTCTAAACTGTGGGCACGTTTTTTACCGCATCTGAACTCTGCCTTTATGAGTGATCGTATGAAAGGCAATTGGGAAGAGCGCCTGATCGAGTTATCGGATACGGGACAAATCATTCCTTTGGGTGAATCTGCCATTGTTGCCGTGCCTGCACATTTCCTGCATTCAGTTGGCAATTTTCAGTTCTATGATCCGACTGCAAAAATTTTATTTTCAGGGGATATGGGGGCTTCGATTGTTGACGATGCCAGCTGGCCAATTACTGACTTTGATGCGCATATCAAAAAAATGAAAGGCTTTCATCAGCGCTATATGTGTTCCAATAAAGTGATTCGTTTGTGGGTCAATATGGTTCGGCAGATGGATCTGGAGATGATTGTGCCACAGCATGGGACAGCTTTTATTGGCAAAGAGATGATCAATCAATTTCTAGACTGGATCGAAACGCTGGAATGTGGCGTAGATCTGATGAATGAATATGTTTTTAGTTTGCCGACTGAAATGAGCTAAATGTGAAGTCAGGAGAATGACTGAAAAATACATAAATTGCTGATTCAGCACTCTTGTCGCCACCAATAAATTTTCTTAGGATATCATCGGATAAAGGATTGAATTTGATAACGAGAATCTTAAGAAAATGTTGTCTCAAATTGCGACACCAGATGCGTGTGTCAGTTGCGGTGCGTGCTGTGCAAATTATCGTGTTTCTTTCTATTGGGCCGAGGCAGAACAGATCCCTGAGCACATGGTTGAACCACTTACAGCAGTCTATTCCTGTATGAAGGGAACCAATCAGGCACAAGTTAGATGCGTGGCCTTGCAAGGCGAAGTGGGACAGCAAGTAAGCTGTTCCATCTATCCATTTCGGAGTTCAAGTTGCAAGGAAGTGCAGATTGCTGATTCACATTGTAACAAAGCACGGCTGGCCCATAATCTGATTCCACTGGTCACGATTGAGCAGCAGTCCTCTGAAAATAATGACAATTTCGATCAGGTTTGCTAACAGGATTTATTGGGTTCGGAAGCAATAAGCATCCATCAGACAGCTTTTTAAGCAATGATTGAAATTATTTTCATCATAGAAAATGAAAATCACATCGAAATTTGTTTATAATAGCTCACGGAAATTACCAGTGAGATTGTTATGCTGACCATCGTTCAAGAAGCGTTAACCTTCGATGATGTCTTATTACTTCCTGCCTACTCAACTGTTCTCCCAAAAGATGTCTCCTTAAAGACACGTTTAACTCGCGGAATTCAACTTAATATCCCTCTCGTTTCTGCTGCAATGGATACAGTGACTGAATCACGTATGGCGATTGCAATGGCGCAAAACGGTGGTATGGGTATTTTGCACAAAAACATGGATATTGCAGCACAAGCCGCTGAAGTCCGTCGTGTGAAAAAATTTGAAGCAGGTATGGTGAAAGATCCAATCACCGTGACACCTGAGACAACAGTTCGTGAACTTATCGCGATCACTCAAGCGAATAATATTAGCGGTGTGCCTGTTGTAAAAGATGGCAAAGTAGTGGGTATTGTCACAGGTCGTGATACACGCTTTGAAACCAATCTTGAACAGCCTGTAAGCAACATCATGACCGGTCAAGACCGCTTGGTGACTGTTCGTGAAGGCGAATCAAAAGAAAATATTCAAGCTTTATTACAGAAGCATCGTATTGAAAAAGTGTTAGTGATTGGTGAAAACCATGAGCTGAAAGGCTTAATTACGGTCACTGACTTCCGTAAAGCTGAAAGCTATCCAAACAGCTGTAAAGATGATCTTGGCCGTTTACGTGTTGGCGCTGCAGTCGGTACAGGTGCTGAAACACCAAGCCGTGTAGAAGCATTGGTTGATGCGGGTGTCGATGCAATTGTGGTTGATACTGCACATGGTCACTCAGCAGGTGTAATTGAACGTGTACGTTGGGTAAAAGCAAACTACCCGCAAGTTCAAGTGATTGGCGGAAACATTGCAACAGGTGATGCAGCATTAGCATTGCTTGATGCAGGTGCAGATGCAGTTAAAGTGGGTATTGGTCCTGGTTCGATCTGTACGACACGTATTGTTGCTGGTATTGGTATGCCACAGATTTCTGCCATTGATAGCGTTGCCAATGCATTGAAAGATCAGATTCCTTTGATTGCCGATGGTGGTATCCGTTTCTCGGGTGACATGGCGAAAGCGATTGGCGCAGGTGCGAGCACGATTATGGTCGGTTCACTCCTAGCTGGAACCGAGGAAGCACCTGGTGAAGTTGAATTCTTCCAAGGCCGTTACTACAAAGCATACCGTGGTATGGGTTCATTAGGCGCGATGGCAGGGGTAACTGGTTCTGCTGACCGTTATTTCCAAGACTCTAAAGCGGGTGCTGAGAAATTAGTACCAGAAGGGATCGAAGGCCGAGTTCCATATAAAGGTCCAATGGGTAACATCGTACACCAAATGATGGGCGGTTTACGTTCATCAATGGGTTATACGGGTTCATCTGTGATTGAAGATCTTCGTCAAAATGCGAAATTTGTGAAAATTACTTCAGCAGGTATGTCTGAATCGCATGTGCATGATGTGACCATTACCAAGGAAGCGCCAAACTATCGAGTTGGTTGATTTTTGGTAATTTTGCCGATCGAAAAACCGTCAGTGTACTGACGGTTTTTTTTGTTTTGGTGTAAAGTGAACAAGATGAAGAAAGATATGGTTACAGGCCATATAAAAGATAAGAAAGTGAGTAAAACATGAGCTATTTTGGTACTGATGGAATTCGAGGCAAGTTTGGACAAATGCCAATTACCCCAGAGTTTGCATTAAAACTAGGTTTTGCTGCGGGAACAGTATTAAAAAGAAATAGTCCTAAGAGTAAGCCGATTGTTGTTTTAGGGAAAGATACACGTTTATCTGGTTATATCTTGGAAGCTGCATTACAGGCAGGTTTAAATGCAGCAGGTGTTTATGTGCATCTGTTGGGGCCTTTGCCGACACCAGCGATCGCACATTTAACGCGTGCGCTACATGCACATGCAGGTATCGTGATCTCAGCTTCACATAACCCATATTTCGATAATGGGATTAAATTCTTCTCAAGCGAAGGGAAGAAATTACCCGATGCCATTCAGGATCAGATCAATCAGGAATTAGAGAAAGACCTGATTATTGATGACACAGCGAATCTAGGTAAAAGCGTACGTGTCAAAGATGCCAATGGTCGTTATATCGAATTTTGTAAATCGACATTCCCATACCATTTTGACCTACGTAACTTAAAAATCGTGGTGGATTGTGCCAATGGTGCTGCTTATAGCGTAGGTCCATCAGTATTCCGTGAATTAGGTGCGAAAGTTATCCCACTGTTTAATGAGCCAGACGGTTTAAATATCAATGAAAACTGTGGTTCAACCCATCCTGAACAATTGCAAAAAGCAGTGATCGAACATCAGGCGGATCTTGGTATTGCTTTTGATGGTGATGCAGACCGTGTGGTGATGGTTGATAAAAATGGTCAATTGGTTGATGGTGACCATATCCTGTATATCCTTGCGACACAGGCAAACCACAAGCCAGCAGGCGTTGTCGGCACAGTGATGAGCAATATGGCACTGGAACTTGCCTTACAAAAGGCTGAAGTTGGCTTTGTCCGTGCCAAAGTGGGTGACCGTTATGTGTTACAGGCGTTAGAAGAAAATAACTGGGTGACAGGTGGCGAGCCTTCAGGCCATATTCTAACGCTGGATAAGAGTACCACTGGTGATGCGATCATTGCTGCGCTTCAGGTCTTAACCGTAATGGTCGAGCAAGGTAAGGCCCTACATGAGCTGGTTGCAGGCTTTGAACTGTTCCCGCAAGTTTTGGTCAATGTCCGTTTACAGGACATGATTGACCCATACTCGATTCCTGCACTGGTTGCAGAATTTGAAAAAGCAGAGCAACAACTGAAAGGCCGTGGTCGACTGTTGATTCGTAAGTCAGGTACAGAGCCTGTTATCCGTGTCATGGTGGAAGGCGATCAGCAGCAAGAAGTTGAAGCACTGGCAAATCATCTGGCTGATGCGGTACGTGCTCACGCCCAAGCTGCTTAAGAGAGTCCCAGCATGAATGATGTGATTAAAGACCTGAGCGAATTGCGTTTAAGTTACGAGCAAGGTGAATTACATGAAACCCAAGTGAGTAATGAGCCTCACTTGCAGTTTTTGAACTGGTTTAATCATGCCCTTGCAGCGAATTTGCATGAACCTTATGCCATGTCTTTAGCAACAGCAAATGCACAAGGCCGCCCGCATGTGCGTACGGTTTTGTTGCGTGGCGCGACAGAAGCGGGTTATGACTTTTATACCAATTATGACAGTCAGAAAGGATTGGATCTTGCTGAAAATCCTTATGCTGAATTGTTATTTTACTGGCCTAGTCTAGAACGTCAGGTACGAATTGGTGGCAAAGTCGTGAAGATTTCTGAACAGGAATCGATTGACTATTACCATAAACGTCCGCGTGATAGTCAGATCGCAGCGCATATCAGCACACCACAGAGTGGCGTGATTGAGAGTCGTGAAGTACTGCAACAACGCTTTCAAGAATTACAGAGCCAAGCCCAAGCTGAACTAGATAAACCTGAGTTTTGGGGCGGTTACCGCTTAGAAGCTGATTATTATGAGTTCTGGCAGGGGCGACCAAATCGCTTACATGATCGTTTAAGTTATGAAAAACAAAATGATCACTGGGCCCTACAACGTTTGATGCCATAAATGACGCAGATTCAAATTCAAAAAAGACCTTTAATTACACGCCCTGAACAGTTTCAGGGCGTGCCTGCTTTTATTGCTGAAATTCTGGCAAGACGGGGCGTGCAATCCGAACAAGAGCTTGAACTGAAACTGAAACACTTGTTACCTCCGGCGTTGAAAGGTTTGGAGACGGCAGTTGAGTTGATGGATCAGGCGATCGATCAACAAAAACAGATTGTGATTGTCGGGGATTATGATGCAGATGGGGCAACCAGTACTGCATTGATGGCGCTGGTTTTAAAAGAAATGGGCGCCAAAGTGGATTATCTGGTGCCTGACCGCTTTAAATACGGTTATGGACTCACTCCTGTGATTGCAGAACTGGCCCAGCAAAGTTATCAGCCTGATCTTTTGATTACTGTGGATAATGGTATTTCCAGCCATGCAGGCGTGGAAACGGCACAGGCATTGGGGATGCAGGTGATCATCACCGATCACCACTTAACCACTAAACCGACACCAACTGCTGAAGCTGTGGTTAATCCAAATCAGTTAGGTTGCGACTTTTCCAGTAAAGCACTGGCTGGGGTAGGTGTCGCCTTCTATGTGCTGGCTCGACTAGCAAGTTTACGTACTCAGCAAGGTAAAACAACCAGCAAGGTCACGCAGTATCTGGATCTGGTGGCATTGGGAACCTACGCCGATGTTGCGACACTGGACTATAATAATCGTATCCTGATTGATGCTGGATTGAAGCGGATTCAGCAACATCAATGTCGTGCGGGCATTTTAGCTTTACTGGATATTGCTGGACGTGATCCTGCCAGTCTGCGAGCACAAGATTTAGGTTTTGTTGTCGGGCCTCGCATTAATGCCGCAGGTCGCATGGAAAGCATGCGTATCGGAATCGAATGTCTGCTTGCCGCAGACATGGAAACGGCTTATCCACTTGCACAGCAATTGAATCAATTGAATATCGAGCGCCGTCAGGTGGAAGGTGAGATGAAGCAACAGGCCATGCAAGCCTTGCAACATATTCAACTGGAAACTACACATTTGCCTGCTGCGCTGGTGATGTTTGATGAACAATGGCATCAAGGTGTAATTGGAATTGTTGCAGGGCGTTTAAAGGAACAGTTCCATCGTCCGAGTCTGGTGTTTGCACCTGATGAAGATGGTGTGCATATCAAGGGTTCAGCACGGTCGATTGAAGGTATTCATATTCGCGATACCATTGAGCAGGTGGCTGAACAATATCCTCATCTGGTCAGTCACTTTGGTGGTCATGCTGCGGCAGCGGGTTTGACCCTGAAAAAAGAACATTTTGATACCTTCAAAACCGTATTTACCCAGTCAATTGCAGAAATGGATGAAGATTTATTTCAGGCGACTTTGTGGACAGACGGTGAGTTGACTGATGCGGATTTACACTTAGGTACGCTGGACTGGATCGAGCAATTGGGACCGTGGGGACAAAAATTTCCATTACCGCAATTTGAAGGACGTTTCAAAGTCATTGATTATCGCTGGTTGAAAGAGCAGCACCTGAAATTGAAACTGGCTGTCGGGCCGCATTCTGTGGATGCCATTGCCTTTAATGCAAAAGATCGTTTTGGATTTGATCCAATGCTAGGCTATGTCGATCTGGTTTATACGTTGGAACGTAATGTATTTAATGGCAATACCAGTCTGCAATTGCAAATCGCCCATTTAAAACAATAAAAAAATCCGCTCAATTAGAGCGGATTTTTAAATTCATAGGTTGTGATTAGAAACGAGCTGTTCCATTGAGACCATATGAGTCTGCACCATCTGTCGTGGTATAACCGACACCTACAGCAAATTGCGGATTAAGGAATTTTTGCGCACGAATATTGAAAATACTGTCTGAATCTTTCAGCGTCGAATCAGCAAATGAGATACCGATGCTCAAAGTTGGATCAAGATATAAATCTGCACCTAAACGATATGTTGTTTCATCGCCAATATAGCTGAGTGCTTCAAAATTGGTGTAGTAGCCGCCCACTTGCGTGACATATTTGGCACGTAAGGAAATAGCAGTATCATCCTTTTCTTCAGAAACAATGGCAGAGTTGGCAATATTCGTCATAAAGCCATATTGGGCAATTTGTATTGGATCAATACTATCTGACAGATCTGCAACACCCGCCGCAAGTAATAAACCATGAACTGGCAGGAAACCCGCTTCTAGATGATAGCCATGACCATTTTCAGAGTGAGAACCTACTCCATTAATAGTTGCTTTAACATTGGTACGGTGTAAAGCACCAGACAGATAGAATTGAGAATCCGGAATATATAACTCACCTTGCAGACCTAAGATATTAAATTGTAGGTCACCAAAACCTTCGTCATCTTTCAGTTTGCTATAGGCATAGCCGCCGCCAATATTGGATGCTCTATCCAGAAAAGCTGCTTCTGCTAAAGGTGCATTACGGGTTTGTACGGGATTAAAATAATATTTTCCCGTAACGACAGCGCTATTTCCTTTGCCATCGTCCATGTTGATCCGTTCATATGATCCCTTCGTTTCGGTCTGATAGGCATGGGCATTGATTGCAAAACACGCACCGATCAGTGCTGTAAGAAGACTTAATTTTTTCATTGCTACTTCCCCTCGATTAAAAAGAATACAAATTTTGTTACGGGCTGTAGTGTATTCAAAAATCTGAAAGCGTCAATTCTTAAAGAGGGAATAAAAGCATAAGCAAAAGAAAAGCTGATGCTGTTAAAAAAACTGGCCCAATAAAAAACGCCCTGAATATTCAGGGCGTTTCTTGTGTGTTGCTACTGGGCTTCATGTATTAGAAGCGGTATGCACCACGAAGACCGAATGAAGTGTAGTCATTGTCAATATACGATTTATCGTTACCGAAGCCTACACGACCTTCTAAACTTACTTGTTGATTGAAGAATTTCTTCGCAGAAATACCCCATTCATTTGAGTTAACGATTGTGTCGTCATACTTAAGTTTTTGATAATCCACACCAACGCTTAAAGTTTTGTCGATGAAGTAATCACCTTTTAATTTCACTTCTTTGTTGTCACCAAAAGCAGTGTAAGCTTCCAAGTTCACGTCATTTTGACCAACTTGAGTTACATATTTGGCACGAAGTGTTGGGCTAGTTTCACGGTCGCCGTCTTTTACGTCAACAGTTTTTGCACCCGCAGCAACTAATAAGCCTGGAGCTGGTAAGTAACCAACTTCACCTGAGTAATGGTTAATTTTTAATTTGTCTTCGTCAGTTGCATATTTAGAATTTGGTTTGATTTCTTCACGGCCAATATTACCGCTTAAATAGAAATCGCTGTTTGGAACAAAGTATTCAATACCTGCGCCATACTGGTTGTTTTTGAATGCATCATCTTCTTCATGAGCGTACTGTGCTTTCACGTTGCTAGCACGGTCAAGGAAAGCTGCTTCTGCAAGTGGTGCATTACGTGTTTGTACTGGATTAAAGTAATACTTACCATCTACGCTGAAACGATCATTATCACCAAAACGATCTTGGTCTTTATAGGTATAAGAACCACCGACTTCAGCTTGATAAGCATGAGCAGTGCCTGTTACTGCTAAAGCAGAGAGTAGTGCTGATGCAATTGCTAATTTTTTCATGGTTATGCCCCTTTTGAGATAATGAACCAAATGAATGTTGATTACATGTTTTGTTACAACTCCCAGTCTAATTGAAATAACAAGAGCGTCAATCGTAGGAACGTAAGTGGACTGTACGAATGTAAGTGACTTGTAAAATTGACAAAGCATATTATTGATATTTAATTATAAATTTGAATTGTTTTGAATTATTAAAACTTAGGAGAGATTGTGTTTATGGCTATTTTTAAGACAAATTTAGATGAATTGTTAAGCAATTTAAACTCAAATAAGGGGAATTCAGCCAATTGTTTATGCTGAATAGCTAACTTGAAATATTATTTTTTTAAACAAATAAAGCCAAAATAAGGGTGCTGTGTCGACCAAAACAGTTATGTTAAAATAGCGGATTAAGTGAAAAAGTTGTGAGAAAACACGCGTGGAAATTAATCCGTATTTAGTCCAATTGAAAGATTTATCTGATCGTAGCCAAACACTACGGGGGTATCTTTGACTACGATCTAAAAGTTGAACGTTTAGAAGAAGTTTTAAGAGAATTAGAAGACCCTGCGATTTGGAATGATCAAAACCGTGCTCAAGCCATCGCAAAAGAAAAGGGCAGTTTAGAAAATACCATTGGTGTATTTGATCGTCTTGCAGAACAGCTCGATGATGCTAAAGCGATGCTTGATCTTGCTGTTGAAGCGGATGATGAAAGCTTGCTTGTCGATGTACAGGCTGAATTAGACAGTGCTGAACAGGCTTTAGGTAATCTTGAATTCCGCCGTATGTTTAGCAATCCGATGGACCCAAATCCTTGCTTCCTTGAAATCCAGTCAGGTTCTGGTGGTACAGAGGCACAAGATTGGGCGTCGATGTTATTGCGTATGTATTTGCGCTGGATTGAACGTCACGGCTTTAAAGCGGAATTGATGGAAGTTTCTGATGGCGATGTTGCAGGGATTAAATCTGCGACCATTCGCGTAGATGGCGAGTTCGCTTATGGCTGGTTACGTACCGAAAGTGGTGTTCACCGTTTAGTACGCAAATCACCATTTGATAGTAACAATAACCGTCATACTTCATTCTCGGCCGTGTTCATTTCACCTGAGATTGATGACAATATCGAAATTGATATCAATCCTTCGGATGTCCGTACCGATACTTACCGTGCTTCGGGTGCGGGTGGTCAGCACATTAACAAAACCGACTCTGCGGTACGTTTAACTCACGCACCAACAGGTATTGTGGTGGCGTGTCAGAACCAGCGTTCTCAACATGCTAACCGTGATCACGCATGGAAACAGTTACGTGCCAAACTCTATGAATTAGAGATGAGCAAACGTAATGAAGCTGCGCAAGCGCTGGAAGATTCCAAGTCTGATATTGGTTGGGGCAGCCAGATTCGTTCTTATGTTTTAGACGATTCACGTATCAAAGACTTGCGTACCAGTGTGGAAACTTCGAATACCAAAGCCGTTTTAGATGGTGATCTCGATAAATTTATCGAAGCAAGTTTGAAGCAAGGTTTATAAGTTTTAATCCAATTAAAACGGCAATCTCGTTCAGCATCGTCCAGTTAATCGAAAAAATATGATATTAATATCGGAAAAAATAGATATTAATATTTAAAAATTTCGATATACTGGGTTTAGATGCTGAACAAAGCTTTGCCTGTTGAGAAGCGTGGTGAGTCTATGGATATTGATGTAATAAGCAAGGCCTTAGCCAATCCATTACGTCGACAGATTTTGCAATGGTTGAAAGAGCCTGAGCAATTTTTACCGGTACAAGAATGTGGTGGCAGTTTCGAACGGGGCGTATGTGCAGGGCACATCGAACGTTTAGGAAAGGTTGCACAGTCGACCATGTCGAATCATTTGTCTGTGTTACAGCAGGCAGGTTTGATTAATGTCGAAAAATATGGGCAATGGTCCTATTTTACCCGCAATGAAGCTTTGATTCAGCAATACATCGAACATTTAAAACAAACACTTTAAATCAAGAAGTGTAAGTTGAGGCGATCATGGCTGAACTAAATTCTGCGTTACAAGTAGGTGATTTTACAATTAAAAACCGTCTGGTTTTAGCACCTCTAACCAGAGCACGTAGTGGTGCACAACGTATTCCGAACGATTTAATGGTGGAATATTATCAACAGCGTGCCAATGCGGGCTTAATTCTTACTGAAGCGACTGTCATCAGTCCCAAAGCAGCAGGTTATGCCAATACCCCGGGCTTATGGTCACAAGAACAGGCGCAGGCATGGCACAAAATTGTAGATGCTGTGCATGCACAAGGCTCGAAAATTGTGGTTCAGTTATGGCATGTTGGACGTATTTCACATCCAGATTTACTGGATGGCGATACACCTGTCGCACCAAGTGCGATTCAGCCTGCAGGTGAAGTGAGTCTGCTTCGACCAAAACGTCCTTTTGTAACCCCTCGTGCTTTATCGCATGAAGAAATCCAGGAAATTGTTGCGCAATATAAACATTCTGCAGAACTGGCAAAAGCGGCTGGTTTTGATGGTGTTGAATTGCATGCTGCCAATGGTTATTTGATCGATCAGTTCCTGCAAAGCACCACCAACCAACGTGATGATGAATACGGCGGCCCAATTGAAAACCGTGCGCGTTTATTATTGCAAGTGGTCGATGCATTCATTGAAGTATGGGGTGCGGGTCGTGTTGGTGTACATCTTGCACCACGTGGTGATTCACATGATATGGGTGATGAAAATCCATTGGCAACGTTTGGTTATGTGGTTGAGCAACTGGATCAACGCAATATTGGCTTTATTTTCACTCGTGAATATGAAGCAGAAGACAGCTTAATGCCAAAATTACGCCCTAAATTTAAAGGCGTATGGATTGCCAATGAAAGCCTCACTGCTGAATCAGCGAAACGTATTTTGGCAACTGGACAGGCGGATGCCGTTTCATTTGGTAAACAATATATTGCAAACCCAGATTTACTGGATCGTTTGCAGCATGACTTACCATTAAATCCGCTTCAGCCACAAACATTATATGGTGCAGGTGCGGAAGGTTATACTGATTATCCTGTATTTGAAAAGTTAGAAGCTTAATCAGCATTCAATGCTAAAAATGACTCATGTGATTTACCAAAATTGCATGAGTTTTTTATTTAAATTCCGCATAATGAGCGGGAATCAAATTGTGAATTATGGTCTCGGATGGCGCAGCAAAACGCAGTACAGCAAACCCCGTTCTGGTATAACTTTTTACTGACATGTATCAAGCCGTTATATCGTTGGAAAATCAAGCAGCGGGCGGAAAGTGATGCACTGTTTCAGCAAGAATGTCTTGAGCGTTTTGGGCCATTTCAGCCCGTCAAAAATAGTGGAGCTATCTGGTTTCATGCGGTATCCGTTGGCGAAACCAATGCAGCCCAGCCCTTAATTGAACATTACTTAAAATTAGGCCATCCCGTTCTAGTGACCAATACCACCAAGACAGGACAGGCACGGGCAAAGTCACTTTTTCAAAAAGCACCTTATTTAGATTTATTTCAGGCGGTCTATCTGCCTGTCGATCAGAAGTCGTTACTCAAACAGTTTTTTCAGCGTTATCAACCGAAAATATTGGCTTTGGTCGAAACTGAAATCTGGCCAAATCTGATTGCAGAAGGAAAACAACAGCAAATTCCCTGCATTCTATTAAATGCCCGCCTTTCTGAAAAATCTGCCAATGGTTACGCTAAAGTTCGCCGTTTAACCCAGCCAATGTTGCAACAGTTAACGTGGTTACTGGCACAGGATGTGGCTACGCAGCAACGTTATGTCAGCTTGGGGCTTGATCAAGCCAAAAGTCAGGTGGTGGGCAATATTAAATTTGATATTACTGCGCCAGAACATTTTGTAGCGCAGGCACAGCAACTCAAACAGGAATGGCATTTGGCGGGTCGGCAGATCATCACGCTGGCTAGTACCCATGCACCTGAAGAACACAGTCTGCTACAACAGTTGCAGCCACATTTAAATTCAAATCCAAACCTTCTCTGTATCGTGGTGCCACGGCATCCAGAACGCTTTGATGAGGTGTATCAAGTCTGCCAAAGTTTAAATTTAAAAACTCAACGCCGTAGTCTGCAACAGCCGATTGAGGCGGATACCCAAGTTTTCCTTGCTGACAGTATGGGCGAAATGTGGCTATGGTATGGCTTGAGTCAGGCCTGTTTTGTCGGTGGTTCACTGAATGAGCCAGGTGGGGGACATAATATTCTGGAGCCTATAGCACTGGATGTTGCCACCGTAATTGGCCCGCGTTACTTTAATTTCCAGAGTATTGTGGATGAATTCGTTGCTGAACAAGGTATCTTGATCGGTGATGATGCCGCGCAGGTGGTACAGCATTTATTGAGTTGTCTAGATGATTCTGCACACGCCTCGCAACTGGTTGAACGTGCGCAACGAGTCTTGCAACGTAATCAGGGTTCGTTACAAAAACATATTCAGTTACTTGATCATTACCTCGCACAAACCACTTTGCCATGAATATTGTTTTACTTAAACCCGACCAGATTGTTAACAATGATGTATGGCAAATTGACAATCCACGCCAACTTCAACATTTACGGCAGCATCTTGAATTAAACGTAGGTGATAGCTTGAAAGTGGGGATACGCCAAGAATTGCGTTATCTCACCGAAGTGTTGGAGATTTCAGAACAGCACATTATAGTGAGACCGATTCAGGCAGATACAGTGCCTGAAAAATTGCCTGTGCATTTGATTCTCGCCTTGCCACGGCCCAAAGTGTTGCGTCGTATCATCATGGATGCAGTGACGGTTGGCGTTGAACGAATCAGCCTGATTCATAGTTATCGAGTTGATAAAAGTTACTGGCAAACGCCATTTTTACAACAACTCGATGATTATGTGACGCTTGGTCTGGAACAGGCAGGCGATACCATTGCACCAGAGATCCAGCTTTATAAACGCTTTAAGCCCTTTGTTGAAGATGTCTTGCCGACATGGATCAATGCCGAGCGACCTGCTTATGTGGCGCATCCTTATGCGGAACAACACATGCCTTATGCGATTCAGCATGGCTGTAGCCTGATTATTGGGCCAGAAGGTGGCTTTATTCCGTATGAAATTGAGCTGCTGAAAAAAAACGGCTGCCAAGCAATGAGCATAGGCAACCGAATTTTGCGCACTGAAACAGCCGTATCGAATATTTTAGGTCGTTTGTTTGTCTGAAGAATCAGCCTGTTCAGATTGATCGCCACGATAGACTTTTACTTCCTGTACTGGATATGGAATAGAGATGCCTTTCTCATCAAATGCCGTCACCACGAGTTCCTGAATTTCACTGATTGAGGTCGAGGTCGATGTTTCAGTGGTATTGACCCACCAGCGTACCGTCAGGTTAATTGAGAAATCTGCAAGCGCCGTGACATTGACGGAGAATCCCGGCTGACTCAATACGTTTAGATTGTGATCCAGAATATCCATAATAATCTGCTTGGCCTTTTGCATATCATCTTCATAGCCAATGCCGACCACAAATTCGCAACGACGACGCTGATAGGCATTATTGACCGTGACTGCGCTGGTATAGACGGTCGCATTTGGAATCACGATACGACGACCATCCGGAGAGCGTAAAAAAGTCGCACGGATCTGAATGTCTTCGACATTGCCTTCCATACCATTAACGACAATATCATCGCCAATACGAAATGGTTCACTGATCAGAATCAGGATACCTGACAGTAAGTTCTGGAAAATATCCTTGAAAGCGAAACCAATCGCAACGGAACCAATCCCCAAAGCACCAATCAGCTGGCTTGGCGTGAAGCCAGGAATAGCGATCACCAATGCAATTAGGAAACCGAAGAAGATAATAAAGGTACTGCCGACGCGATTAAGCACCAGTACCAGATTCTGTCGGGTATAGCTGCGATTTTCTAAAGTCTTGCGAATAAACAGTTTAAATAATTTGGTAAGTAGCCAGAAAATAACGAAAACTGTAATCGCGATCCCGATATAGGGCAGACGCTCCCAGAAGCTATCCATGATTTTATCAATCGTGGTATAGGCATCGTGATATTTTTCAGTATGGGCGAGTACGGTCTGGGTCGTTTTTGTCCCTGCTTGATGAATCAGCTCACCCGTATCTCTCGCGACTTCAGTCAATGTTGTTTGTTCATTCGCCACAGGAAAATCTCTATTTCGCAAAGGAAGGAGTCAATGAGGGAAGCAATCATAATGAATTTCTTGCGAATACGCATGCAAAATTCATCGATGCGATCTCTCCATTATCCAGTAAGTTTTGTTGTGTTCTAGAAATATTCAGTTGTGTTTTGAATCATTTGTGTTGGCATATCCAAAAGGTCTGGGCTGGCAAAATAATAAGCAAATGTGAATAGGCCAAACATCATCAGAACTGTGATGAGAATCATGATCCAAGCCAGTATTTTTTCCCAGCCACGTGAAGGACGCATATCACCATAGTCATTACGATGTGGTGTACCTGGTGCAAGTAGCACATATAAGGTAAAGAAGAATTGCAGGATAGGCACCAGTAAGATCAGGCATAGCCAGCCCGTTTTATTCAGGTCATGTAAGCGACGGATCAAGAACACAATTTGACAATACAGCGCCACTAACCACAGTGCAATCAGGGCAAAAAACGAGAGGCCTGAAAATACTGACATGATAGCCGCATCAACATTCGCCTGATTCATGCTAAAAAATCCAGTGAATGCAAAAATGCCGATAAAAGCAGCCATACACACCAGACTCAATAATCCGTACCAGCCGATATAACTCAGACGATTAAAACGTCCATTTGGCGATAATGGATGATCATTGATCGGTAGAGGAGATGTGGGTGTTTCGGGGTTAAACATAGGTGATTCCTGTTCTTTTGTTTATTAAATCTTTTAAGCTCGATGCAATGATCAAAATAATCACTTATTTTAAAAAGAAAAAGCATAGACAAGCAGTTCAGATTTAAATTATTTTGAGTAAATTTTTGAAAATAAATTAGGGGCTGTTGACATTTCAGCCATTGTGAAATGTTAACAGCCCCTAGTCGTAACAGAATAACATTCCTACGACCAAAGCCGCATTGTTTGCGCTTGTAAATGGTGCCCATACTGCTAGAGAGAACAAAACATATCCAGAAGAATAGATGAGAGCATCTAGGATATGAGATAAAAGACCAAGGAAGTAAGCTATGAAAGACATCTACCCAGTGCCTGATAAATTCAAAGAAACGGCAAGAATCTCGGAAGCAGACTATTTCAAACGTTATCAGGAATCGATTGAGCAGCCTGAAGCATTTTGGGCAAAAGAAGCAAAAAATATTGACTGGATCAAGCCGTTTACGCAGGTGAAAAATACCAGTTTTCATCAAGATAATTTTAAAATTGAATGGTTTGCAGATGGTGAACTGAATGTCTCTGCAAACTGTTTAGACCGTCACCTTAAAGATAATCCATTAAAGCCTGCGATTATCTGGGAAGGTGATCACCCGTCACGTCACAAGATCATCTCTTTTGTTGAACTGCACGATGAAGTGTGCCGCTTTGCCAATGTTTTGAAAAAACAGGGGATCAGCAAAGGTGATCGTGTGGTGTTATATATGCCGATGGTGCCTGAAGCTGCGATTGCCATGTTGGCCTGCGCACGGATTGGTGCAGTGCATTGTGTTGTATTCGGCGGCTTCTCTCCAGACTCCTTGGCTAGCCGTATTGAAGATAGCCAAGCGAAACTGGTGATTACTGCTGATGCTGGAATGCGTGGCGGTAAATTGCTTCCATTGAAAGAAAATGTCGATGCCGCATTAGAGATTGCGGGAACAGAAAGCGTCCAGAATGTGATTGTGGTACATCGTACCGGCAACCCGATTCAGTTCAATGCACCACGTGATATCTGGTATCACTTGGCGATCATGGAAGTTGATGAGCATTGTCCTCCTGAGCCAATGAAAGCGGAAGACCCGTTATTCATTCTTTATACCTCAGGTTCAACTGGTAAACCTAAAGGTGTGTTGCATACTACAGGTGGTTATCTGGTCTACGTCAACAGTACCTTTAGAGAAATCTTTGATCTGAAAGAAGATGATGTGTACTGGTGTACCGCGGATGTGGGCTGGATTACAGGGCATAGTTATCTGCTTTATGGCCCGCTCAGCAATGCCACCACAACAGTGATGTTTGAAGGCATTCCACAATATCCGACATGGGCGCGTATTGGTCATGTTATTGATAAGCACAATATTACTATTCTCTATACTGCACCAACCGCGATTCGCGCCATGATGCGCGAAGGCGATGCTTATGTGCGTGAAAGTGATCGCAGTAGCTTACGCTTACTTGGTTCTGTAGGCGAGCCGATCAACCCAGAGGCATGGAACTGGTATCACGAAGTCGTTGGTGAGGGGCGTTGTCCAATTGTCGATACATGGTGGCAAACTGAAACAGGCGGAATTCTGATTTCGCCATTACCTGGTGCTACTGCGCTCAAACCTGGTTCGGCGACACGTCCATTCTTTGGGGTACAACCTGCGTTGGTGGATGGTGAAGGCAATGAACTTGAAGGTGCGACTGAAGGCAATCTGGTAATTAAAGATTCATGGCCAGGCCAGATGCGAACCATTTGGGGCGATCCAGAACGCTTTATTGAGGCTTATTTCTCAACCTTTAAAGGCAGTTATTTTACAGGTGATGGCGCGCGTCGAGATGAAGATGGCTATTACTGGATTACAGGGCGCGTCGATGATGTATTAAACGTCTCTGGACACCGTTTGGGTACGGCTGAAATTGAGAGCGCATTAGTGGCACATGAAGCAGTTGCTGAAGCTGCTGTGGTCGGTATGCCGCATGAGATCAAAGGGCAGGGCATTTGTACCTTCGTCACCTTACAGGCCGATGTGGCAGAATCGGAAGAGCTACGTAAGGAGTTGGTGAACTGGGTGCGTAAAGTACTTGGGCCAGTGGCGACGCCTGATGCCTTGCATTGGGCACCAGCCTTGCCAAAAACACGGTCAGGTAAAATTATGCGCCGTATCTTGAGAAAGATTGCTGCCAATGAACTGGATACGCTTGGCGATACTTCAACACTAGCAGAACCAGCGGTGGTTGATCATTTGATTGCGACGGTTTATCCAAACCGATAGAAACCATTTAAATTGAAAAAGAGCGTTTAAACGAACGCTCTTTTTTTATGTATATTACTTAATGATTTGCTAAAAAATCAGCCGTGCTTTGTACCGTGGCAAAGAAACCTAATGCCGATAAAAATGCGGTTTGGACATCCGCGGCTTTCACGGTTTTACCGTCATATTCGAGATCACGGGTTGCAGTCGCATCCGCAATCACGATAGGTTGGTAGCCGAGCTCTTTGGCAGCACGTGTTCCTGAATCAATACATACGTGCGTCATCATGCCAGTAATCACCAATTGCTCGACTTGATGCTGCTCAAGGATAGCTTTTAGATTGGTATCGACAAAGCTATTGGGGAAATGCTTTTCGACAATAATCGAGTGATTGTTTACTTTTAATTGTGGATGTAATTCAGCACCGACGGTATTTTCCTGAAAAAAGCTAGCAGTGGCTGGGCTAATATGCTGGATATAAATAATAGGCAAATTATTCTGGATAAAATAATCTTCTAATCGGTTGGTTTGCGCCAGTGCGTGGTCTGGATTGACCAGTTCCATTTTACCATTTTTAAAATAATCGTTCTGAATATCAATAATCAGGAGGGCTTGTTTCATCGTTTTTACTTCCAGTGTTAAGTTAAAACAAGAGTAGGGGAAGCGTGAAAAATCCGCTATATTCAGATGAAAGCATTGTTGCTGGTTTTCTTTCGTAATGAAAAATGAATATTGAACTTGATCCCATCGACTTAAAAATTATTGAACTTCTCAAACAAGATTCGCGTTTAAGCCATAAAGACATTGGTCAGCGAGTGCATCGTACAGGGCAAGCAGTGGGTGCGCGTATCGCCCAACTCATGGATGCAGGCATAATTAAAAATTATACGATTGCTGTTCATTATGAACATAAGCAGTTTATTCAACTGTTTATGAATGATCAGCAAGCTTTTATTGAAGTGGAACTGCTGGTGAAACAATATGAGCAGGTGGATGAGTGTTTTAAAATTCTTGGCAATGCCTGTTATATGATTGTCAGCCATTTTGATCCTGCACAGTTAAATGAGTTTATCGAGCAGTTATCCAAATGGTGCCGTTATTCGGTCGAGACGGTGATGCGAGAAATTGCAACGGCTTAAAATAAAAGACCCCAAGCCGAGTCTTGGGGTGAGAGTATGTGCCATGTCTTTTATTTTTCTTCTTTTTTGGTTCCAACGCTTAAGCTGATTTTTCGATCAATAGATGCTCCTGTTGTTGTTCAAGTTGACGAACCAGTGGCAAGACTTTTTCTCCAAAATATTCGACTTCTTCAATGAAATGCAGAAAGCCTGAAAGTACTAAATCAACGCCGACATTCTTCAACGCTACGATTCGTTCCGCAATTTGCTGGGGTGTACCAATCAGATTGGTTTTAAAGCCATCGTTATATTGCACCAGATCATCAAAGGTCGATTTCGCCCAGTTACCTTCAGCTTCAGGCGCTGCTGCTCCTGCTTCACGGGTCGCATCACCAAAGGCGTTGACGGCTTCTACATTGGCCTGAGCAATAATTTCATTCAAGACAGCTTTGGCTTCTTCTTCGGTATCGCGGGCGATAATAAATGCATTGACGCCAATCTTGACCTGACGATTTTCTAGCTTGGCCTTTGCCCGTACATCATCAATCTGTTTTTTGATTTCGTCCACACTGTTGCCATTGGTAAAGTACCAGTCGGATACACGTGCAGCCATATCACGTGCGGCGCGGGAACTACCACCCTGAAATACTTCGATATGAGGTTTTTGCAGTGGTTTCGGTTTTAGCGTGTAATTCTGGAACTGGTAATATTTGCCGTCAAAACTATAGTTGTCTGTAGTCCAGATCCCTTTGAGGGTGCGGATAAATTCTTCTGAACGCACATAACGTTCATCGTGTTCAGGCCACGGTTCGCCTATCGCATCAAATTCACCACGGAACCAGCCACTGACCACATTAATCGCAACACGCCCTTGGGTCAGATAGTCAATGGTGGCTAGCTGTTTAGCCGCAAGTGCTGGCTTCCAGGGGCCTGGTAAAATCGCAGCAATCACTTTGAGTTTTTCAGTTTTTGCCAGTAAGGCATGGCTAAAACTCACCGATTCATGCTGGTTTTCAGCACCGTAGCCCGCCGTAAAACGGATTTGGGTCAATGCATATTCAAAGCCACTTTTTTCTGCTGCCTGTGCGAGGCGAACATTGTAGTCGTAGCTCCAGTCGGTACGTTGTTCAATGTTACTTACAACGAGACCGCCACTGACATTGGGAACCCAATAGGCAAATTTAATTGCTGATGTTGTTATTGTCATCGTTGTAGCCTCCACAGAGATAGGGTTTATGCGACGTGGTTTAAATTTTTTGCAGACTTGGGATGAAGACGCGATTCGGCTGCATCCAGATTCGGTACAGCAGCGGAAGGCAAGACTTCTGCCTGTTCGATCTGTTTATTGATGCCAAGGTTTTGATTGGCTTGTTCAGTTTTGGTTTTAATTACAGCAGCACGCTGACCTTTGGCTGGCGCCCATTCCAAAATCGGTAAAGCACGTGCCACCGCAAGTGTGACGCGATCAGCCAATTGCTCACTTTTGACCGTATATTCAGGGGTGAAATCCCGATCGGTCGCATAGACACCAATCGGTAAGGTCTGGGCTTGAAAGAAGCTAAACAATGGACGTAACTGATGTTCAAGAACCAGAGCATGACGATCACTGCCCCCTGATGCAGCTAGCAAAACAGGGACATCAACCAGTGCAGTTTGTTCTACAAAATCAAAAAAATGTTTGAATAGACCAGTAAAGGAAGCACGATAAACAGGAGTACCCACAATGAGCGCATCTGCTGCTTCTACGGCTGCCAAATCATCCTGAACCCGTTGCGGAAGTTGATTACGGTAAATGGCACCGCCGAGTAAAGGGCCGATTTCGCTGAGTTTGACAAAATGCACCTTGATATCAATGGCTTCTGAGAGTTCATCCAGAATGGCTTGCACTAGACTTTCAGTTTTTGAAGGACTATTTAAACCACCAGAAACAGCAACAATATTGAGGGGAGTAGATACCGTATTGCGATTGGACATAATAACTGCCTAAAAAAGATTATTTCGAATTGCTATTTATTTATCTACATCGGCATGGGGGCTGTAAAATAAGGAAATGCTGCAAGCTTATCTTTTTTATAGATATATCAATTAATCAGCATCAATTAAAAATAATTTGGGTTTAATCGGCTGTTTCTATTCAGGATTTTTCATCCACCTTTTAAATTGAATATGATTTAAACGAGTTATATTAATATTTGATTTATTTTGCGGGAAAAGGAAATAAATCAATGCTTGTGCTTGACCTCGGCGCTAATTGAAAATAGGCTTAGACGGATTGAATTTAAATAAACATCGTACAGTGACGTACTTGCAGATAGCTTAAGCGCTTATGAATATTTTAATTGTAGACGACCACCCCCTCTTTAGACATGCCTTGATTCAAGCGGTTCGTTATAGTTTGCCTCAGGCACAGATTCAGGAGACGGCTGATGTTGATGAATTCTATGCACGCTTAGAACATGGTGCAGAACCTGATCTGGTTTTACTGGATTTAAATCTCCCTGGTGCTTCCGGTTTTTCCGCTCTGGTGTATGTCCGTGCACAATATCCTGCGATTCCAATTATTGTTGTTTCAGCACATGAAGAAGTTTCGATTATTCAACGTGCCATTGCACATGGTGCGATGGGTTATATCCCGAAATCTTCACATCCAAGTCATATTGGTGAAGCAATTAAACATGTTCTGGAAGGTGAAATCTGGTTACCACCGAATTTACCAAGCCATGCAGGTTTTGATCCAAGAGCCGCGGATGAAACTGCTTTGGCAGAACGCCTACAATCATTGACACCACAGCAATTCCGCGTGTTAATGATGGTGGCAGAAGGTTTATTAAATAAGCAGATCGCTTATGAACTGGAAGTCTCTGAAGCGACGATTAAAGCGCATGTCACCGCAATTTTCCGTAAATTGGGCGTACAGAACCGTACTCAGGCTGTATTGGCAATCAGTGCTTTAAATATTGAAGACAAAAAGATGTAATCTATTAAAGTGAGTGTATAGGCTCTCATTTTCTAAAATGACAGATGATAAAAAACCAGTTCTTTCGAACTGGTTTTTTATCATGAATTCGTTGTTCTATCGCTAGAACTAAAATCCAATATTAGAAACGGAACTTCGCGTTTACGCCAACAGTTTGTGTATCTACGTTTACAGTCTCACCATAGATATTTTCGAAGCCTTTAGCATTAGCATTTACATAGCTAGCGCCTACAGCAACAGCTGGAGTGATGAAGTAGTTAACGTTCGCGCCCCAAGCAGATTTGATTGGAGAGAAGTTGTCGCTAGCTTGGTTTTTGCTAAAGTTTGCTTCAGCATAAGAAGCACCAACGCTTAACTTAGGTGTTAAATAAAGATCAGTTTTTAAACCGTAAGCTTGGTTTTCGCCGTATGCAAGGCCAGTTTCAAAACCAATAGCCATGTTTGTACCGTCGATGTTACCAACGTATTTAGTACGTGCAGTTACAACGTCTTGTTTATCACCAATTGTTGCTGAATCAGCAACAGCGCTGAATACGCCATTTTCAACAGCTTTGTTTGCATCTAAAGCAATTTGGTCAGCAACGCGAGTATAACCTACAGCAACTAAGAAGTTAGGTAAAACCATAGCACCAAGTTCTACAGAGTAGCGGTCGCCATTGTCTTTTTCGCCTTCAGCTTTAGTTTGAGAGTGGCTATATGCAGCACTTGCGTAAGCAGGTACATAAGGAGTAGGAAGATAAACTTCACCTTTTGCACCGAAAGAGTTGTTCTTAACAGTTACTGACTCATCACCGCTTAATTTTGCATAGTTGTATGCAGCAGAAACATTAGAAGCTTGGTTTAAGAAAGCCGCTTCAGCTAAAGGACCTTTAGATGCGTCTACATTTTTGAAGTAGTAAGTACCTTTAGCAGCACCAGTAAAGTCTTTGTCATTTAAGTCTTTAGCTTCGATGAATTCAGATTGACCTTGAACTTCGAATTGGTATGCATGAGCGCCGGTCATGGCTAAAACTAGAGCAGTGGCTAAACCGAGTTTTTTCATAATGATTTCCAGCTTTAAAACAAGAAAGAGTAAATTTGGAGTCATTGTATTGTAACAATTTATGAAGTCAATGTAATAAATTCGCCCTTCCGATAAGCGATCAAAATGTGACTTGCCATCGTGCAAAAAGTGAACGTTTAATTAAATTGTTGTCAACCTTTTATAAATTATATAACTAACAAATAGATAAGCTTACATTTTGTCTTTTTATAGAATGTAATCGCTATGTCACAGTTGAATAGTTTGATTGGTTTGTTCGATTATTTTAATCGTTTTTTTCGTTGATAAAGGTCTTTATTTTGTCATAAAAAGACAGCTAAAAGCGTGAGCTGAAATGACCTTATTTGTATTTTGTGCGATGAAGTATGCAAAAAACTGCTTCTTCTGGCCAAATTAATATAACCGAAAATACCCAATAAGTCTGATTTTTAATAACCAATTAACAAAAACGATTGGAAATTTAATTCCGATCTATTTAATCGACTTTACTTTCCGAGAAGTACTTCACATAATACTAAACAAGAGGTATCTAATTTGCATTTTAGTATCTCATAACATTTTCTTGAGTATTTCGATGTTTTAAACATCAATGTTTTACTAGCTCGGCTTTCCCCAAGGCTGAGCTTTTTTTTGTCTGCAATTTCTATTTGTACACATAAATAATGCTACAGCACCGAGAGAAGAAACAATTTATAGTCATTATTTCTCTATGTATTATTCAATTCTTTCATTATGTCTAAAAAATTAAAATTACTCGCGCTATGTGCAACTGTAATCTCAGTTGCAACACTGGTCGGTTGTCAAAATATTCAGTCCCAAGCTCAACCTCTAGTCTTAAAGAAACAGACGCAGGATCAGATCGCAACTGCATTCGAAAATATCCAGACAACTGGTGTATTGGTCACCTATGATGGCAAAAATTTTCAAAAATATGGCAATGATCTCAGCCGTGCAGATCAGCGTTACATTCCGGCCTCAACTTTTAAAATGCTCAATGCCTTGATTGGTATACAGCACCATAAAACCTCACCTAATGAAGTGTTTAAATGGGATGGACAGAAACGGGCTTTTCGTAGCTGGGAGAAGGACTTAACGCTTGCTGAGGCAATGCAGGCTTCGGCTGTACCTGTCTATCAGGAGCTGGCGCGCCGTATCGGTCTAGAATTAATGGCAAGTGAAGTAAAGCGGGTTGGCTATGGTAATCAAAATATAGGGACGCAAGTTGATAGTTTTTGGTTAGTGGGGCCTTTGGAAATTACGCCAGTTGAGGAAGTAAAATTTGCTTATGCCTTAGCCAAACAGCAACTTCCATTTGATCCTTCAACACAGCAGCAAGTTAGAGATATGTTGTTGATCGAAAATGTTCAGGGAATCAGAATTTATGCCAAAAGCGGTTGGGGAATGGATGTAAATCCTCAAGTCGGATGGTGGACAGGTTGGGTCGAACAACCAAATGGTCAAGTCACTGCATTTTCGCTGAATATGGAAATGAAAAAAGCAGAACATGCGGATGCGCGTAAAGCCATTGTTTATCAAGCTTTACAACAGTTAGGTTTATTACCTCAATAAAATTCTGATAAAAAAAGACCCAGCTTTTATGATAAAGCTGGGTTCGAAAAGGATGTTTCACATTGGGGAGAAAACATCCTTGAGGGTTTCTGTGTAAAACAAAGAATCTCAGTGCTTGATGAAATTATGTTCTTTGGAAAGTAATTTGTGAAATTGATAATTTTTATTTTAAAGATAGAGTTTTTCGATCAAAAATAAAATGATATTTAAAAGTAAAAGGTGAATTTGGGCTAATCAGTTGACTTAAATTAATTTAAAAATATTAGCTATCTTTTTGACTTTTATCATTTATATTTTAAGTTTTAAACACTATCAATATGATTTAATCCAGTAAATATAAATAAAACTTATTCTCAATAAATAATATTTCTTTTCATTGTTTGCTTGGAAATCTGGGGAACCTTGCTGTTGTCGCTTAATACGCACAAAAAACTCTGCATAATCGTAGTCGTGTGATTTAAAATTCAGGTAAAATTATTATCTGTTTAAAATGCAATCGAGACCTTTTTTTGAAAAATAGTCAGGTGTGTTAATGGGGCAACACTTAAAAAGCTCGAAATTACGTTCTGAGCAAATTAGTCGGCGCCTATTTCTTTGCATGCTCGTTATTATTTTTTCTATCTCCTATCTTTCTATTCCTTTAATTATTAATAGTTATCAAGAGTATATAAGAACAAATCAAACACTGACCGAAATTATTAGTTTGCGTAGCCTAGTCAAGACCGCAAATAAAATTTCCAAAGAGCGCGCGCCTTCAAATAAGGTGATGTCGAGTCAGCCTCAAGATCTGGCTGAAAATCGTCAGGAATTGCTGGAATACCGCAAGCTGGTCGATATGCAAATTGATCGGACCATTGAAGTTTTAAAACACAATGGTTTTGAAATGATTGCCGAGGACCTAGATACAGATCTTAAAACGAAATTGGCTCAGGCACGTACTGTCGTGGATGCGTATGCGGATACTCCGAAGCATCAGCGAACATCGGTCCAGTTTGATCGCGCTATTTTGTCCATGTTTGATGTTTGGGATGAAAGTCGTGAGTTTTTAAAATGGTTGATGGTTCAGTCTAATAGCAAAAATAGCAAAATGTCGAACTATTTCACCTCGATCCTGATTTTAACCGATATGCGGGATCAGGCAGGTCGCGTGGCTTCAAATATTATGGCACCTGTGACCTTTGATGAAAAAATTTCTGATGAGAATCGGGCGCGTTCATTACAGACTCAGCACCAAGCCATTTATCTTTGGGGGCTGATTGATACCATCCAGCCTGAACAATCAAAATCACCTGAATATGTTCGACTCTATTTACGGGTAAAAACAGAATTTCTGGATAAGGGACTGCCCATCATTTCGCAGTTACTGGATGAAAGTAAAAATAATGAAGCTTATTTTATTTCAGGGACGGAATTGACCGATCAAATGGTCGGAAAATTTACCACTGTGATGGATTTGCAGAATTATATTCTGAACGACAGTATTGAAGTTGCAGAAGATCAAAACCGACGCGCAAAACTACAGTTTATCTTTACCCTTTGTATTTCCAGTTTATCGTTGCTGATTGCCATCTTTACCATGATTTATGCCAAGAGAAGGGTATTTGGGCCATTAATCAATGCACGAAATATGATTTTGCGTCTTTCGGGGACTTCTGATGAGCTTTCTCATATGACCAAAAATAAGGAAGAGTTTTTTTCCTTGTTTGAAGCCATAGATAAACTCAAAGGTATGTTGAAACAGCGCGATACGATGGAGTTGCAATTAAAGCAAATCGCGAATTCTGATGTACTGACAGGCGTGGCAAACCGATTGGCACTAGAAGAATATATTGCTGCGCTGGAAGCTAAACCTGAGGGCTTATCACAAACGTGTGTGATCGCGATTGATATTGATAATTTCAAGTTTGTAAATGATCAGTACGGGCATATTGTCGGAGATCAGGTCATTACCATGATTGCGGATCAGCTTAAACGCAATGTGCGGGCTTCTGACCTGATTGTGCGTTATGGTGGTGATGAGTTTCTGATTGTTCTTGAAAACATTCAAATAGACGCTGCCAAAGCCATTGCAGAGAGTATTCGTTTAGGCGTCATTCAGGAAAATATTATGATTCCGAGTTTGGCTAAAGAGATTCAGGTTTCGGTGAGTATTGGTATTGCGATTGGGGCAAATAGTTGGTTAGCGTTGTTAGAAAAAGCAGATCAATCGTTGTTAAAAGCGAAGGCAAAAGGGAAGAATGTGGTGGAGGGGTAAACTCTCTTACCCCCAACCTATTTTGTCTTCTCAATTAAATAGTTTATGAAGTTTGTACAAGAAACTAGCATGAACTTAGCATCGATATAAGATAAATTCGATTCTTCTAGCATCGCATGTCGTATACCATCTCCATCCGAGGCATAACCATAAAGTTGGCTTAAACTACTTTTTAGGGCAGCATGTAAGCTATATCTGTCCTCAATGATTTTTAGTGCTTTACCCAAAGTCGCTTTATCATCTTGCGTGATAATTTTACAAATTGATTCGACAGCACTAATGGATTCTTTAATTGAGTTTCTATAGTCAGGGCTTTGTCTATCTGACATGAGTTTTAATGCCTGATTTAAATGCAGTTGAACACCTGAATATTGGTTAGTATTTTCTAATGCTTGTTCAATAGACTGTATTTCTTGTTCACTTGTAATTTCAAGTATATTACCGTTTGATAAGCGATAAGCTGATAAATATTTTTCGAGGCAAAGATTAACTGAGTTAGAAAATGAATCTGAGCTATATCTGATATTAGGATAGTTATCTAACGTAACCTCAATAAAATCATAAACTTCATACCATTGGCACATCATAAAATATTTTTTTAATGCTGATATACCTTCACTTCTCCCAAATGGTATTTCATCGGTAGGTTTATGAAAAAGGTTCATATAAATATTAAGGAAAAAGCCTTCTAAATTGCTTCCCAAAATACGGGAGCTACCAGGCTGGACTACATTGTTAAAATTAGAAAAAAGTATTCTGTCATACAGAGACCATAAAGCATTTCTGAGTTCTTGATCAATTGACTCTTTTTGAATTATTTCTCGAACAGGTTTATATCCATATCTTTCTGAGAATCGCATTATTTACCTAAAAATTATAAAAATTTTCTTTTTATTCAATCTAAAAATCTCCCCTAGCCCCTCTTTTGAAAAGAGGGGAAGTCTTCCTTTTGATACGAAATACGAAGTCTAGGGTTAGCGGATAAATTACTTCAACATCGGCTTTAAGAAGCGCCCTGTATGTGAAATCTCGACTTTAGCTACTTGCTCAGGTGTGCCTTCGGCAATGATTTGACCACCACCAGAACCACCTTCAGGGCCTAAATCAATGACCCAGTCAGCGGTCTTGATCACATCCAGATTATGCTCAATCACCACAATGGTATTACCCTTATTGCGTAGCTCATACAAAATGTCGAGTAACTTGGCAATATCATGGAAATGCAGACCTGTAGTCGGTTCATCCAAGATATATAAGGTTCGACCCGTATCGCGTTTTGCCAACTCACGTGCCAGTTTCACACGTTGTGCTTCACCACCTGAAAGCGTTGTTGCTGCTTGTCCTAAACGAATATAGCCAAGACCGACTTGAGTTAAAGTATCTAAACGGCGATGAATCACAGGAATGGCACTAAAGAATTCAGCTGCATCTTCCACTGTCATTTCTAATACATCAGAAATATTCTTGCCCTTATAACCGACTTCTAAAGTTTCGCGGTTATAACGCTTGCCATGACAAGCATCACAAGGCACATACATATCTGGCAGGAAGTGCATTGCGACTTTGATCATGCCGTCGCCTTCACACGCTTCACAGCGGCCGCCTTTCACGTTAAACGAGAAACGACCTGCGCTATAACCACGCGCTTTGGCTTCAGGTGTTTGTGCAAATAATTCACGAATCGGCGTGAATAAACCCGTATAAGTTGCAGGGTTCGAACGTGGGGTACGACCAATAGGACTCTGGTCAATATCAACCACTTTATCCAAATGCTGTAAGCCATCGATTGAATCAAATTTTTCAGCAGTCAGTGTGGTTGCGCCATTGAGCTGAGTCGCCGCCAAAGGCAACAAGGTACGATTGATCAGCGTTGATTTACCAGAACCAGATACCCCAGTCACACAGGTCATAATACCTAATGGAATGGTTAGATCGACATTTTGTAAGTTGTGTCCGCTGGCGCCAGAGAGTTTGATCACTTCATCTGGGCGAGGAGATTGGGTACGTTGTTTGGGTACTTCAATCTTCAATTTACCTGACAGATATTGACCTGTAAGCGAGTCAGCATGATTGGCCAATTCATCATAAGTTCCTTCCGCAATCACGGCACCGCCATGAATACCCGCACCTGGCCCGATATCAATAATATGGTCAGCAGCACGGATGGCATCTTCATCATGCTCAACCACCAGTACGGTATTACCCAAATCACGCAAGCGAATCAGGGTTTGTAGCAAGCGGTCATTATCACGTTGATGTAGACCAATAGAGGGTTCATCTAGCACATACATCACACCCATTAAACCTGCGCCGATCTGAGAAGCCAGACGAATACGTTGTGCTTCACCACCTGAAAGGGTTTCGGCTGAACGTGCCAAACTGAGATAATTCAGGCCAACACTGACCAGAAAGTGTAAACGCTCACGAATCTCTTTAAAGATTTTATCGGCGATTTCACCTTTAGCACCTTCAAGATTCAGGTCTTGATAATAGTTTTCCGCATCACCAATCGACATCTTGGTGATTTGAGCAATGGTTTTGTCCTTAACACGAACATGACGAGAAATTTCATTCAAACGTGAACCGCCGCAGGCATCACACGCTGCATTCGATAGATATTGTGCCAGATCATCACGCACATAATTCGATTCAGTTTCACGGTAGCGACGTTCTAAATGCGGCAAAATCCCTTCAAAGGCTTGCACACGACTGTGCTTACGACCACGTTCATCGATATAACTGAGGTCGATTTTCTCTTTGCCTGTGCCTTGCAGGAATTTCTTTTGCGTATCTTTATCGAGTTTATTCCAAGGCTCATCCAGATCAATGCCGAAATGATCTGCGACTTTTTGCAGCATGGTGTAGTAATACGGGCGCTGTCTGTCCCAACCACGAATCGCACCTTGGCTAATTGAGATTTCAGGATTTGGAATCAGCTTATCTGAACTGAAATGGCTACGCGTGCCCAAACCATCACAGACAGGGCAGGCACCGAATGGGTTATTGAAGGAAAACAGACGTGGTTCAAGTTCAGCTACGGCGCGATCACATTCTGGACAAGAATGTTTTGCCGAAAACACACGCTCAGGATGTTCGCCATTCATCCATGATAAAACCGCAATATCACCGCCTAGACGTAATGCGGTTTCAAACGATTCTGCAATACGGTTACCGAGATCGTCACGCACTTTAAAACGATCGACTACCACTTCAATGGTATGTTTTTTCTTTTTGTCCAGTTCAGGCGGGGTATCAATATCAATGATTTCACCATCGACACGAGCACGAACAAAACCTTGGCCTTGTAACTGTTCAAACAGCTGGGTGTATTCACCTTTACGCTCACGCACCACAGGCGCAAGCAACATCAAAGCAGTGCCTTCTTCCAGACTTTTAACGGCATCGACCATTTCTGAAATGGTTTGTGCCACCATTGGCAAATCATGTTCAGGGCAATACGGTGTACCTACGCGTGCGTAGAGCAAACGCAAATAGTCATAAATTTCAGTAATGGTACCGACGGTCGAACGTGGGTTATGACTCGTTGATTTTTGTTCAATCGCAATCGCAGGCGATAAACCTTCAATCGAATCGACTTCCGGTTTTTCCATTTGTGACAGGAATTGGCGCGCATAAGCCGATAGGGATTCGACATAACGGCGCTGGCCTTCGGCATACAAGGTATCAAAGGCCAAGGATGATTTTCCTGAGCCAGAAAGTCCCGTAATCACCACAAACTTGTCACGTGGGATATCGAGTGACACATTTTTTAAATTATGAGTACGTGCGCCTCGAATACGGATATGACTTTGACTCATAAATACATCTCAATAAGCTGAACATGAAAACATGTATATGATAACGATTTAAAATTGTTCAAGTGGTATAAAAATATTTAAAACGACAAATTGTGACGGTTAATGAACTGGTTCACATTTGTCTTATGCAGTATGCCTTGTATTTTTAGCATTCAATGCCGCAGATTACTACCGATAAACAGAGGGAGAATAAAAATACACAAATTACTAGACGACTGGTCTAATATTAATTTATAGTGTGCTTATGAAACGATCAACGAAAAGTGAAGCGACCCGACAACACATTCTTGATACCAGCTTTGAACTGGTATTACGTAAAGGTTTTGTTGGGGTCGGCTTACAAGAAATTCTCAAGACCTGTGATGTCCCGAAAGGGTCCTTCTACCATTATTTTGCTTCTAAGGAAGCCTTTGGCTGTGCCTTACTGGAACAGTACATGGCGGACTATAAAGTTCGGGTAGAGCAGCTTTGGCAACAGACTGAACTAAATGCTCATGCGCGCCTGATGGCTTTATGGCAGGCATGGATTGATGATCCTGTGTATGGCAGTTGGGCGGAGAATTGTCTGATTGTGAAATTAGGTGCAGAGGTAGCAGATTTATCCGAAGACATGCGTGAGATTCTCAATCTCGGTGTCCATCGACTGACACAGCGAGTGGCACTGTTACTGCAAGAAGGGCAACAACAAGGCTCCATTCCACTACATCTTGACCCATTTAAAACAGCGCAGGTGATGTATCAATTATGGCTGGGTGCGGCCCTGATGACCAAGTTAGCTCAAGACAAAGCGTCGCTACATTTAGCTTTAGAAACAACACAACAGCTGTTACAACCGACCAAGGAATAAACCATGCAAAGTATTATCCATCAAAGTTTTGGTGAACCTGTAGACGTATTACAGCAGGCAGAAATGCCACAGCCTGAACCTAAAGCAGGTGAAGTTCGTATTAAAACCATCATGTCTCCCATGCATAACCATGATGTCTGGACTGTGCGTGGTAGCTATGGCTATAAGCCAACACTCCCTGCCATTGGTGGTAGCGAAGCGGTGGGTATTGTTGATGCGGTAGGTGAAGGTGTTGATGAAAGTAAATTAGGCCAACGTGTTGCGGTTGCTGGTGTACATGGCAGTTGGGCAGAATATTTTATTGCACCTGCACACGGTATTATTCCCTTAAATGATGCCATTGATAATGAAACAGCAGCTCAATTGATCGGCATGCCAATCAGCGCCTTGATGTTACTGGATTTTGTGAATGTACAGCCGGGTCAATGGTTGATTCAGAACACGGCAAATGGTGCGGTCGGTAAAACCGTGGCAATGATTGCTCAAGCACGTGGGTTACAAGTTATTAATCTGGTTCGCCGTACGGATGCGATTGCAGAAATGCAGGCACTCGGCATCCAGCATGTGGTGGCAACGGATCAGGATGATTGGAAACAGCAAGTTAAAAATATCCATGCAGATCAAGCCTTAATTGCAGGAGTAGATTCAATCGGTGGCAGTGCCAGTGGTGAAATGTTGAATCTACTCAGTGAAAATAGCCTATTGGTTTCATTTGGTAGTATGACAGGCGAAACCATGCAGATTTCATCGGGTGACCTGATTTTTAAACAGGCGACGGTAAAAGGTTTCTGGGCAAGCGTGGTGAGTAAAGAAATGCCAGCAGAGCGTAAAAAGGCATTGTTTGTAGAACTTCTGACACTGGCAGCGCAAAAGAAACTGGTTCTACCTGTTGAAGGTGTCTTTAGCTTTGACGAAATCAAAACTGCTGCACTCAAGGCAACCCAAGGTGCTCGTCAAGGTAAAGTCTTGTTGAAGCCCTAAGTTAAATCATCACTGCCAGCCGTGAGGCTGGTTTCATTCGCTATGTCGTCATTATAAAAAGGATAATCAGATGATTGGATCGTTATTGATTGGACTCATTGCCTTATTACACGTCTATATTCTTGTGCTGGAAATGTTTTTGTGGGACAAGCCTTATGGTTTAAAAGCCTTTGGCAATAGTCTGGAAAAAGCACAGCTCACCAAAGTGTTGGCACAAAATCAGGGGCTGTATAATGGTTTTCTTGCAGCAGGTTTATTCTGGTCATTACTGGCACCTGCAAGCTATGCCATTGCGATTGCCAATTTCTTTTTGGGCTGTGTGCTGATCGCTGGGATCTATGGTGGTTTGACTGCCAGCAAGAAGATTATTTACATTCAAGCTGTACCGGCATTGATTGCTTTAATTGTGGTGAATGTTTTTTAGTCGAGAGATATAAGTAGGCAACTGGACGGATTTATGTTTTAATGCGCCCAGTTTGAGATGAGCCTCATACAGTATATCGGACGATACGATATACGACTAAGCCCCTTAATTGGGGCTTTTTTATGCCTAGAGAAAAGTGCAGAGGAAGGGACTTAAGCCTGATCCAGACCTAGCCATTGACGTTGCTGATAAGCGCTATCCCAGAATAACCATTCCAGTTTTGCACCCATCGTATAGGCGGCATGCATTTTTGCTAATGTATCCTCATCACAACGTGCAGCCACTTTATCTACAGTTGCAATCACGTTACGTACTGCGGTATTAAATTCCTCACCTGCATAGGTATCAATCCATGCCTGATACGGATTATCTTCAACAGATTGGTTGATAATGTCTTTGCCCACTTCGGCATAAATCCAGAAACATGGCAGCAAGGCAGCCAAAATAACTGGATAGCTTTCTGACCATGCTGTTGCAGTGAGAAAAGAAGTGTAATGATGGCAAGCAAGCGTAAGCGGTGTGCTCTCAAACTCGGTTTTGCTCACATCAAATTCCTGCATAAAATCATTATGCAAACTGCGTTCTACAATAATGGCGATTTTTGCTGCTTCGGAAAACTGGATCACATCATCGGCTTCATAGGCTTTTGCCGCAGCCACAGCCAGTGCACGACCATAGGCCAATAGGTAATGTGCATCTTGAATGACATAGTGACAAAAGACTTTACGATCTAATGTCCCTGCTGCAAGTTCTTGATTAAAAGCCAATGCTAATATTTTTTGATATAAGTCTTGATTACGTTGCCAAACATCTTGAGAAAACGTCATGGATTGAACCTATTAAAAAACACGATAAATAAACCTGCCAGCACTATAGCAGAGTCTGCTGGAGATAAAATTTTCTTCAAAATAAGTGCAACAATCTTTTGTCTATTTCAACTCAAACTCGCCTACAATAGACACATTTTTATAACCCGACTATTTGAATAAAAGGCTGCTCATGAAGCATTTTCGTTTCTCAATTTTCTTTACGGTCGTGTGTCTTGCACTATCGGCCTACTGGGGCTATACGCACGGGCCTGAAGCAGGCGTAGCCACCATGCTCAAAGCCTTGACGATTACTGCGATTCTGGCGGTAATGGAGGTCTCTTTATCGTTTGATAATGCGGTTGTAAATGCCTCGGTTCTACGTGGCTGGGATCATTTCTGGAAGATGATTTTCTTAACCGTGGGTATCCTGATTGCCGTATTTGGTATGCGTCTGATTTTCCCTGTAGTGATCGTTGCCGTGACGGCAGATATGGGCATGATCGAAGTTGCAAAATTGGCCTTAAATGATCCAAAAACCTATTCAGAACGTTTAATGGCGCATCATGCTGAAATTGCAGCCTTTGGTGGAACGTTCTTATTGCTGGTATTTCTGAACTTCTTCTTTGATGATGGCAAAGAAACCCATTGGTTTAAATGGTTAGAAGCAAAACTGGCGCATTTGGCTAGCGTGCCTGCAATGTCGGTTTTCCTTGCCTTGATCGCGATGATTATTATGGCTGCAAACGTAGAAGAATCATCTCGTTTGGCCGTGACTATGGCGGGTATCTGGGGCATCGTGGTGTATATCGGTGTACAAGTTTTGAGTCATTTACTCGGTGGCGAACCTGAAATTGATGAAAATGGCAATGCCGTGACCCATGACTCAAATGGTGCAGCGACAGGTGTAGTGAAAGCGGGTTTTGGTGGTTTCCTTTACCTCGAAGTACTTGATGCATCGTTCAGTTTTGATGGGGTGATTGGTGCCTTCGCGATTACCAGCGATGTAGTGATCATCATGCTAGGGCTTGCGATTGGTGCGATCTTTGTCCGTTCGATGACGATTTATCTGGTAGAGAAAGGCACATTGGATGCTTATATCTTCCTTGAACATGGCGCGCATTATGCGATTGGTGCTTTGGCATTTATCATGATCGCTAGCGGTACTGGCTTGCACGTACCTGAAATCGTGACTGGTTTGATCGGTGTGGCCTTTATTGTCTGGGCGGTGATTGCCTCGATCCAGTACAGCAAGCGGGAACATCAGGCCTCTTAAGCTTGTTTTCAGCTTGAACAGCTATGTTAAGTAAAGGAGCGAATGTCGCTCCTTTATTTTTTCCCTGAAGAAAGATTGTGATTTTCATGATCTAACTTACAACCTTTGCAGGCGAATGGCTTATAATTCGCTGAGCCAGTTATAGTGTCTTATCAACAATGAATGCTTTAGAACGCCGTTCAACCTTTGCCTTAAGTAGCATTTTTGCCTTACGCATGTTGGGCTTGTTCATGATTATTCCTGTCTTTTCAGTAGCAGGACAATCCTATCAATACGCGACGCCAGCCTTAATTGGTCTTGCGGTCGGGGTATATGGCTTAACACAGGCAATTTTACAGATTCCATTTAGCTTATTGGCAGACCGTTTTAGTCGTAAGCCTTTGGTGGTGCTTGGACTGTTGCTGTTTGCAATCGGTGGGGCAATTGCAGGTTTATCGGACACCATTTATGGCGTGATTATTGGTCGCGCCATTGCAGGTGCGGGCGCAGTTTCAGCGGTGGTGATGGCATTACTGGCGGATGTCACTCGAGAAGAACAACGTACCAAAGCCATGGCCGCAATGGGCATGAGTATTGGTATGTCTTTTGTGGTGGCTTTCAGTTTGGGGCCGTGGCTCACCAGTCTGGTTGGTATTTCTGGTCTATTCTTTGTGACCACGATTATGGGCTTGGCAGCGATAGCAATGCTATTGCTTGTACCTAAAGTCACGCGACACCATCGAAACTACCAGCAAGGTTATCTGAATCAGCTGAAACAAGTCATCCAGATGGGCGAGTTAAATCGTCTACATGTCTCTGTCTTTGCACTGCATTTATTGCTGACTGCGATGTTTATTTATGTGCCTTCACAGCTCATTGAATATGCACAAATTCCATTGGCAAAGCATGGTTTAGTCTATTTGCCGCTCTTGGTGATCAGTCTGTTCTTTGCTTTTCCAAGCATTATCATTGCGGAAAAATATCGCAAGATGCGGGGCATTTTTCTCACTGCCATTGCTGGGATTATTGGCGGTTTGTTGATGCTGATTTTTGGCTACGAATCAAAATACGTGTTACTGGCTGGATTGGGTCTATTCTTTATTGCATTTAATGTGATGGAAGCGTTATTGCCATCATGGTTGTCTAAGGCCGCGCCGATCCAGTCAAAAGCGACTGCGATGGGGGTGAATGCCAGTAGCCAGTTCCTCGGCGCTTTCTTTGGTGGTACCTTGGGCGGGCAACTTTTGATGATGCAGAATACTGCGCTCGGGTGGAGTGTGTTGACGGGGATTGCTATAATATGGCTGCTGATTAGTTTTGGATTGGCACAGCCAAGATATCTATCCTCAATTGTATTGCCTTTACCTCAGACGGTACAAACTGACGAATGGACTTCAAAACTTTTGGCAATTCGTGGTATTGAAGAAGTCGTGGTGATGCCTGAACAACAAGTTGCTTATATTAAAGTCGATAAACAGTGCATAGATGATGCTGGGCGACAAGATTTAACGCACTTGATTGGCAAAGAGGTAGCCATTTGATCATAACTCTTATAAAGTGAAACATATAAATATATAGGATGAAGACAGCTAATGCGTGGTGTGAATAAAGTTATTTTAGTAGGTACTTTAGGACGAGATCCAGAAACAAAAACCTTCCCGAACGGAGGTTCTCTCACTCAATTTTCGATTGCAACGAGTGAGTCGTGGATGGACAAAAGTACGGGTGAACGTAAAGAGCAAACGGAATGGCATCGTATTGTATTGCATAACCGTTTAGGGGAAATTGCTCAACAATATCTACGTAAAGGCTCAAAAGTTTATATCGAAGGTTCATTGCGTACACGTCAATGGACAGACCAGAATGGTCAGGAACGTTATAGCACTGAAATCCGTGGCGACCAGATGCAAATGCTTGATACGCGTCAGCAAGGCGAGCAAAGCGGTGGCGATTTCAATCAACCACGCTTTAACAACAATAATAATCAAGGTGGCGGTTACCAAAACACGGGTTATAACAATAATAATAACCAGAATGGCGGCTTTAACGGCGGCAACCAAGGTAATTATGCGGGTAGCCCTCAAGCAGGTAATGGTTTTAATACACCAAAAGCAGCACCTCAACCGGCTGCAGCACCTGCAGACTTAGATGACGACTTACCGTTCTGAGCCCAAATCAGATGCTTAAAAGCGAGGATAACTTCGGTTATACCTCGCTTTTTTATTGGATAATTGCCTGCACCAGACATTCTTATAACGATCTTCGCAGCATCCATCTTGAGATGATTTCAATCATTTGATTCTAAAAACCAAATTAAATAGCACGCTTAAACATCAATTTGAAAATGTGCAACGTTGATTGTAAATCCTGCAATTGGCCCTCTCTTTTATTATAAAAATGGCTCTCGTTTCTTTGCTGTCGAACCGACAAATTAAGTGTATTGGACGTATGCATACGGAAGCGTCGGTTTAGTCATATAAATATCCATGAATGGATGATGAACAAAACGACTAAATTTTTTGAGGGTATTTTTTATTTCAGAATGCACTGTTCTGAGGTGGGGATATTCTCCTTAGATTAAGGAAAATAATATGGCAGCACATCCAGACTGTTCAGAGGCCAATCGGTCTCAAGGCTTACAAAGTGGATTGAAGTCGCGCCATCTAACCATGATCTCCATTGCAGGTGTGATTGGTGGTGCCTTATTCGTTGGCTCTGGTAACGTTATTTACTCCGCAGGCCCAGCTGTTATTCTGGCTTATGCCTTAGGCGGGTTGCTGGTTCTGTTCATTATGCGCATGCTTGGTGAAATGGCAGTGCTGAATCCCGATAGTGGTTCATTCTCGACTTATGCGGATCGTGCCATCGGACGTTGGGCCGGTTTCTCAATTGGCTGGCTGTACTGGTGTTTCTGGACATTGTTGATGGGATGGGAAGCCTATGTGGCAGGAAAGATTCTGCATAGCTGGTTTCCTTTTATTCCGATCTGGGGCTACATGTTACTGGTGATTGTGTCCTTGATCTGGGTCAATCTAAAAGACGTCAAAAGCTATGGGGAATTTGAATTCTGGTTTGCCCTGATCAAAGTCGTTGCGATTATTATCTTTTTGGTGATTGGCAGTTTAGCTATTTTACATCTATGGCCGTGGGGCGAGATTGCGCAGACGGCGAGTTCAGGAGGCTTATTTCAACAAGAATTTATGCCTAATGGCATCGCGCCAGTCATTACCGCTTTATTGGGTGTGATGTTTGCCTATGTCGGTGCTGAAATTGTCACGGTGGCTGCTGCGGAAGCCAAAAGTCCTGAAAAAGAAATTCGCAAAGCATCGAATTCTGTGGTCTGGCGTATTTTATTATTCTATGTCGGATCAATGTTGATTACGGTCTGTTTGATTCCACATGACAACCCTTTATTAAAAGATCCGACATGGGGAACCTATAGCGTTACCCTGACAGCACTTGGCATTCCTGAAGCACGTCATATTGTGAATTTCGTGGTGCTAACCTCTGTTTGTAGCTGCTTTAACTCGGCACTGTACACCTGTTCGCGTATGTTATTTTCATTGTCCAAACGCGGTGATGCACCAAAATGTCTGGCGGTGACCAATCGTCAGGGCAGTCCGTGGATTGGAGTGTTATTTTCCAGTTTATTTGCAGTCGTTGCCGTCTATTTAACTGCTACAGAAAGTATGAATGTTTATGACGTACTGATGATGGCGACAGGCACGGTTGCTTTATATGTGTATTTGGCGATTGCTTGTTCCCAGTTGCGAATGCGTAAAAAATACGAACGTGAAGGCAAGCATATCGACTTTAAAATGTGGCTTTTCCCGTGGATTACCTATGCCGTGATTTTCATTATTATTGGATCTCTGGTGGTGATGCTGATTGAAGGGACTTATTTTAAGGAAGTGACCTATACTTCAATGCTGGCCTTAGCGATTGTATTGGTGGGGGTGCTAGTACAGAAATTGGATAAGGGGAAAGTCGGGAAAAATGCCCTGATACAGGAAAAACAATCGATCTAAACATGCATGAAGCATAGTTTAAATCCATAGAGAATCTCGTGATTGAGATTCTCTATTTTTTTATTTAAGACAACGTTGCCACACCTGCTTCGCGTAGACATTGCAATAACACACCAAAGGCCATCACCATGTCTTTTTCATTGACACAGGCAAAGCCCATCAGCAGTCCACGCTGGGCATGGGCATGAGAGTGCATATAATATTGTGACAATGCACGCACCTTGACGCCACGTTCCAGGGCGGTGGCTGCAACGGCAACATCATCGCATTGGGCAGGAAGTTTGAGCACCAGATGCAAGCCTGCTGCTTCATCATATTCATGCACAAATTCTGTCCCCAAATATCGATTAATCAGACTGACCAAGTAATCACGTCGTTTGCCATAGAGCAAACGCATGCGACGGATATGTGCTTCATAATGGCCTTCACGAATAAATTCAGCGAGGGCTTTTTGCTCAAGCAGATGTCCACCCCGATATAATTCTGCCGCCACAATCCGTAAAGGGGAAAATAGCGGTTTAGGTACCACCACATAACCGATGCGTAATGAGGGATAAATGGTTTTACTAAAAGTACCCATGTAAATCACAGGTGCATCATTTTCCAGACCTTGCAGGGAAGGATAAGGCTGACCCGAGAAGCGGAATTCACTGTCATAATCATCTTCAACAATCCAGCTGTGATGCTGACGCGCGATCTGGATCAACTGTTTTCTTCTGTCCAGACTTAAATGCGAACCGAGTGGATATTGATGTGAGGGTGTCACAAAAATCAGTTTAGGTGGTTGTGCAGGCTGTTCCTCTGGAATAATTCCTTCGGCATCGACAGGCATGGGTTGAATATCCAGTCCATTGATCCTTAAGGTATTCCGCATGCCCCAATACGCTGGGTCTTCAATCCAGACACGATCTCCGATATCACTCAGTGCCCGAGAGACCAGATCAATCGCCTGATGGATGCCTTCGGTAATAATAATCTGGTCAGCATCGCAGTGGACTGAACGGGCAACACGTAAATAGTCTGCCAAGGCACTGCGTAGCTCAATACAACCACCCGCACTGCTATAAATCAGTCGGTTAATATCGGGTTCACGGCTGAGGCGGGCTTGAATACGGCTGAAAATATGATGTGGAAACTCGGTTACATCGGGCGCACCAGGGACAAAAGCACCCCATTGATGCGGAGAGGCCGCGGCATAGCCCAATAAACTTGAACCTCGTTGTGACAACACAAACGAGGTTTGCTGCTGAGCAATCGGCGCTTGTTTTTTATTTGTCTTGGTATTTAAAAAGGCTTCGGGAAGCTGTTCTGCCACCCAGGTACCATGACCTGTACGTGCCTCAAGATAGCCTTCGGCCTGAAGTTGTTCATAGGCTGAAAGCACCGTATTACGGGAGACATGAATTTCACTGGCTAAATCACGTGAAGCGGGTAAACGCGTTTTGGGCTGGATCACGCCTTCGATAATGGCTCCGCGTAAACAGCGAAATAAGCGCTGATGTAGTTTTCCTTCCATGTCCTGTTGGAGACGTTGTAATAAGTGATCTCCAAGTAAACTACGCAATTGGCTCTCTCCTTCAATTTAAAAGTGGCTCTCGTCACTGGCCTTCATACGCGCGAAATTACAGGTATAGACAGTCCTTGTAAAACATCCTGAAAAAAACCGAGCTGGATGTCGGGCAACACTGTAATTGATGATGAAAATATGAGGGAATTAAATGAACGATCAACATTCTGCACTTAACACACGTAAACAGCAAGCAACACCGCGTGGTGTGGGCGTAATGTGCCAGTGGTATGCAGCAAAAGCAGAAAATGCAACAATTTGGGACAAGGATGGCAACGCGTTTATCGATTTTGCAGGTGGTATTGCGGTTCTAAATACAGGCCATCGTCATCCCAAAGTGATTGCCGCAGTGACTGAGCAACTCAGCAAGTTTACCCATACCGCTTATCAGGTGACCCCTTACGAAAGTTATGTGGCTTTGGCTGAACGGATTAATGAACGCGCGCCGATTGCGGGTGCAGCCAAGTCTGCTTTCTTTACCACGGGTGCCGAAGCGGTTGAGAATGCCGTGAAAATTGCACGTTCATATACAGGCCGTCATGGCATTATCACCTTTGGTAATGGTTTCCACGGTCGTTCATTTATGACTATGGCAATGACAGGGAAAACAGCACCATACAAACGCGATTTTGGGGTGATGCCAGCAGGTGTGTTCCATGCTCGTTACCCTGTGCCAGCCAAAGGCATTAGCGTCGATGCAGCCATTGCCAGTGTTGAAGATGTTTTCAGTGAAGACATTGCACCGCATGACGTGGCGGCGATTGTACTGGAACCTGTACAAGGTGAAGGTGGTTTCAATGTGGTGCCTGCCGAGTTTTTAAAGCGTTTACGTGCCTTATGTGACAAGCATGGTATTTTACTGGTGGCCGATGAAGTACAAACTGGTTTTGCTCGTACAGGCAAACTGTTTGCCATGAATCATTTTGAAACCAAAGCTGATCTGATCACGATGGCAAAAAGTCTAGGTGGTGGTTTCCCGATTTCTGGTGTGGTTGGACGTGCCGAAGTCATGGATGCACCAAACCCAGGCGGTCTGGGTGGAACCTATGCAGGCAACCCGATTGCGGTTGCGGCAGCCCACGCCGTGATTGATGCGATTGAACAAGAAAAGCTGTGCGAACGTGCCAATGAACTGGGTGCTGAATTGGTTGCTGTACTTAAAAATATCCAGCAGGAATCGGGTGATGTGGTCACCGATATTCGTGCACTCGGATCGATGGTGGCGGTTGAGCTGGAAACAGCTGAGCAAGCAAAAGCTGTACAAAACTATGCAATGGAAAACGGTTTGTTACTCCTAACTTGCGGTAAATACGGTAACGTTATTCGTTTCCTATATCCATTAACGATTCCTGCTGAACAATTCCGTCAAGGTCTAGAAATCTTGAAACAAGGTTTTGTCGCATTGAATACAAATCGCGTAACAGCAATGGAGCAACCTGCATGATTCAAAACAATTTGCAGTATCTTTTAAAACATCCAGATATTGCATTTAATCAGCCTGCATCAAGTGATTATATTGAAGTTAATGATGCAGCAACGGGCGATACCTTGGCTTGGGTCAAAACCTATGACCGTACGGCTGTGGACGCTGCCATTCAGCGTTCTGCTCAAGCTCAATCGGCATGGAAAAAGCAAACTGCGCTGTTCCGTGCGGATGTGTTGTTGGCGTGGTACAACCTGATACTCGAGCATAAAGAAAATCTGGCGCAGATTTTAACGGCTGAACAAGGTAAACCACTGGCAGAAGCACGCGGTGAAATTGCCTATGCGGCCTCTTTTATTCGCTGGTTTGCCGAGCAGGCACGCCGTATTGATGGTGAAGTATTAACCTCAACCCAGCCCCATCAGCGCTTACTTGTGATTAAACAAGCGATTGGAGTAACGGCTGCAATCACGCCGTGGAATTTCCCAGCCGCGATGATTACCCGTAAGGCGGCACCTGCGATTGCTGCGGGCTGTACCATGCTGGTCAAACCTGCGGAACAGACGCCATTAACCGCGTATGCACTTGAAGTGTTGGCTTTACAGGCAGGCTTACCTGCTGATGTGCTGATCAATATCAGTGGTGATGCAGTTGAAGTCGGCAAGACCTTATGTGAAAGCGATATTGTCCGTAAGCTCAGTTTTACAGGCTCAACGCAAGTGGGTCGTATCTTGATGCAACAATGTGCGCCAAGCATTAAAAAGCTCTCGCTTGAATTAGGTGGGAATGCACCTGTGCTGGTGTTTGATGATGCCAATCTTGAACAGGCGGTGCAGGGCATTATGGCCAGCAAATACCGCAATAGCGGACAAACTTGCGTTTGTGCTAACCGTATTTATGTACAAGATGGCATTTACGATGCTTTGGCGGAACGTTTAGTTGAAGCCGTATCCAAACTGAAAGTTGGAGATGGGCGTCAGGACGGTTCAACCCAAGGGCCATTGATTGATGAAGATGCGATTGCCAAAGTCCAGTCGCATATTGCCGATGCGACTTCGAAAGGGGCGACGGTACGGATTGGCGGACAGCGTTCAGCTTTGGGTGGAACATTCTTTGAACCGACCGTGTTAACGGGCGTCACCCAAGACATGAAGGTGTCGAAAGAAGAAACCTTTGGTCCACTTGCTCCTTTATTCCGTTTTAAAACCGAAGATGAAGCGGTGGCAATGGCGAACGATACTGAGTTTGGTTTAGCGGCTTATCTATTTACCCAAAGTACAGCTCGTCAATGGCGAGTGGGTGAAGAATTGGAATATGGCATGGTTGGCATCAACACTGGAGCTATTTCAAATGAAGTTGCCCCATTTGGTGGTGTTAAACAGTCTGGCTTAGGCCGTGAAGGTTCAAAATTCGGCATAGAAGAATATGTCGAAATGAAGTATCTCTGTGTAGATTTATCTGAATAAGACATAAAACGTTTTATGCTCTACACAGCACAAGTTTGATAAAAAGCCAGTCATGCCCATTCATGACTGGCTTTTTTCAATAAGGTCTGGAACTAGCGTGCCGAGTCCAAAACTTCATGATTCTGAACAACAGCTTGCGCTTTGCTATAGCTTTCGATCAGCAACTGATAGGCTGGGAAAATTTGTGTATAAACCTGCGCCCATTCCTGCGCATCGTCACGATTCCATGTACGCTGGATTTCAGAAGCAACAGCCGCTGTATCCATAGGCACGACACCTGCCTGAACCACACGTGCCAAGGTAATTTCTTCTGCCATTTTGCTATAAGTCCCTGAAGCATCCACAACCGCAAATACTTTATAGCCATCTGCAACGGCACTGATCGCTGGGAAAGCCATACATACGCTGGTAATTGTTCCTGCAATAATTAAGGTGTTGCGACCGGTTGCTTTCACTGCATCAACAAAGTCTTGATTATGCCATGCGTTGATTTCACCTTTACGTGCAACATATTGTGCATGGGGTGCATTGGCATGAATTTCAGGAATCAGCGGACCATTTGGACCTTGCGGTACTGATGCCGTAGTAATCACAGGAATATTGGCTAAACTTGCAATTTTGGCAAGTGCAGCGGCACGCTGACGTAACTCAGGCATTGGCATATCACCGACGGTCTGGAATAAGCCGCTTTGATGATCAATCAATAGCATTACGGCATCATTGGCATCAATGACTGGTGCTTGACCATTGAAATTTGCTGGTGTTGTCATTGTTCTATCCTCATCATGTTATGGTTGGTATAATTGATGATATAGATAGGATAGTAGCTGAAAAATATCTAATATAGGATATATTGTCATGTATAGAGAACAATAAGGTTTCAATATAGGGCCGAGTAGATAAATATGAAAGATTTAAATGACTTATATTTTTTTGTTAAAGTGATCGACTGTGGCGGTTTCTCGGCGGCGAGCCAAGAACTGATGGTCACCAAGTCTTTATTGAGTCGCCGTATTGCCGAGTTGGAAGAGCGCCTTGGAGTCAAGCTGATTAATCGAACGACCCGACAGGTTTCTATTACTGAAGTGGGTAAAATCTATTATCAGCATTGCAAAGCGATGTTAATTGAAGCTGAGGCCGCAGAGGAAGCGATTGAATTTTTAACAGCAGAGCCACGTGGGCTGATTAAATTATCTTGCCCGACCAATTTATTGCATATCAATATCAGTCAAATGTTAAATGAGTTTTTACAGCTTTATCCGAAGATTAGTCTGCATGTGGAAGCCACCAATCGCCGTGTGGATTTGATCAACGAACGTTTTGACTTGGCGGTGCGCATTCGTCCTTTGCCGTTGGCGGACAGTGATTTAATTGTACGAGAGCTGGCTTTGGCGCGGCAATTTATTGTGGCGAGTCCAAATCTGCTGCATCAGTTTTATTCGATTACTGAGCCGCAGCAGTTGACACAATTTCCAGTGCTGATGATGGAATCTTTTGCACCAGAGTATTATTGGCATTTATTTTCGCATGATCAGCAAGAAATTAAAGTACAGTGTCATCCCCGATTGACCACCACTGATTTAACAGCGTTAAGAGAAGCCACTTTACAAGGTTTGGGTATCGCTAAATTACCTGAGTTAATGATCGCTGAAGATATTAAACAGGGGCGCTTGATTCATGTGCTACCTGAATGGCAACCCAAGGCAGAGTTGATCCATTTGGTGTACACATCAAGACGCGGCTTGCTCCCATCGATGAAATTATTGATCGATTTTCTGGTGAAAAAATTTGCTGAGCTGAAACAGGAAAATTCAGTGTTGTATTAAAAATTGCATTATAAAGAATAGCCACTGTCAGTTTTTGCCAATTCACGTAGCCCCGTCATTAAGCTTTCAATCAGTTTTTCCACCACGAGACGTTGCCCCTTACGCGAGGCGTAGACCAATTGAACCGTACCACGATTGGATTTCCATTCTGGCAATAAGTGAATCAGTTTGCCTTTTTCAATGTCAGCTTGTACGGTCAGATAGGGCAGATCTGCGATTCCAAGCCCATCACTGACCGCATAATAGACACCTGCCAGATCGTTACTTTTAACCCGCGGTTGATATGGCACATCTACAGTTTCATCACTGTCAACATGACATAAGTGCCAATAATATTGATGCTTCTGGATGCCTAAAGCCACACTCGGATAATGTTGTAAGTCTGAGTAATGTTCAATTGTATGGCCTTGCAGTAATTCGGGCGCTGCCACTAAACAATGCTCAGTCCGGATCACATCGCGAACGATGAGGCTAGAATCCTGATTGGGTTCAAAACTGGTGCGAATCGCGATATCAATATCATCATGAAGAATATCAACACGACGGCTGGTCAGCTCTAAAGAAATCTCGACTTTGGGGTAGGTTTTGAGAAACTGATTCAGTAATTTCCGGATTTGAAAATGCATCATCAATGGAGGGCAACTGATCTTGACCAGTCCCTGTGGTTCATTTTTTTGTTTGAGCAAGATATTTTCAGCACATTCAACTTGTGCAATCACTTTGCAACATTCTTCATAAAATTCCTGTCCCAGCTCGGTCACTTTAAAGTGGCGTGTCGTTCGCTGGATCAGGCTGACATTAAATTTATTTTCCAGCTCAATGATACGACGGCTCAGTTTAGACTTACTGATATTTTCAGCTTCGCTGGCCGCACTAAAGCCGCCATGTTTGACCACTAGATAAAAATAATGAAAGTCGTCAAATGAGTTGATCAAGGCCAGTACGTTCCAATCAATATGAAAAGATTAGAATAGCATCAACTATTCTAATCTGATGTAGTGAAGCTTTATTTTTGAGCTGTATTCTGAGCGTAGCTATTCATTAAATTACGATAGTCTGGAATATAATTAGAGAACAAGGCACCTAAACCTTCAATATCATTACGCCAGTCACGATGTAGTTCGCAGGCCATACCAAACCATGTCATCAGTTGCGCACCTGCCTGCGACATGCGGTCCCACGCGGCATCGCGGGTGAGTGCATTGAATGTTCCTGAAGCATCTGTAATCACAAAGACCTCAAAGCCTTCAGCCAAGGCCGAAAGAGCAGGGAAGGCGACACAAACCTCAGTGACGACGCCTGCGATAATCAACTGTTTTTTACCTGTGGCTTTGATTGCTTTGACAAAGTCTTCATTGTCCCACGCATTGATTTGTCCAGGGCGAGCAATATAAGGTGCATCTGGGAACATCTCTTTGAGTTCAGGCACCAACGGGCCATTAGGTCCATTTTCAAAACTGGTGGTTAAAATGGTAGGTAAATTAAAATACTTTGCAGCATCTGCCAGCGCCAGTACATTATTTTTAAATTTGTCTGGATCGATGTCCCGAACCAATGAAAGTAGGCCTGTTTGATGATCCACTAACAGTACCGCAGCATTGTCTTTGTCTAAGCGAATATAGTCTTTAGTCATGGTTGTATCCTCAAATTGTTGTAAAAGTAAAATAAAAAGATCAGCTCTTTTTGTGATGTGCTGAAATAATCCTAGTCAAATTTTGCCAGCCGAAAAAGTTCAAAAAATGAGATAAACCATATCAAAAATAGGATGATTATTTAGATTGTGAACTGATATCTATTTTTATAAGGAAACTGTCCTATATATAGAATAATGTGTTGCGAATCCGATGCTATAAGCAGCGATTGTTGAGGCGTAAAATGAATCTCAACAGCAGTGTTTTTACGCTATAGGAGAAACCAAATGAAGAAAATTCTTGGTGTGTATCAGAACAAACACATGCACTGGGTCGGTGATGGTTTCCCAGTGTATAACCTGTTCTCATATGACCGTTTAGGCCAAAGCCTTAGTCCATTTTTGTTATTGGATTATGCTGCGCCTTATCGCTTTGACCCAACCACGGCCAAGCATGGCGTAGGTTCACATCCTCATCGTGGTTTTGAAACGGTCACTATCGCTTATCAAGGTGAAGTGACTCATAAAGACTCAAGCGGCGGTGGTGGAACCATCAAAGCTGGAGATGTGCAATGGATGACCGCAGGTGGCGGGATTCTGCATCAGGAATTTCATTCACCTGAATTTGCACATCAAGGTGGCCTGTTTGAAATGGTACAGCTTTGGGTCAATTTGCCTGCACATTCAAAAATGACACCCGCAAAGTATCAGGCAATTGAAGCTGATCAAATTCAGCACATTGCACTGGATGATGCAGGCAGTGAAATGCGTGTGATCGCTGGTCAATATCAGGATATTGAAGGGGCAGCGACGACCTTTAGCCCAGTCAATGTTTGGGATGGTACTCTGGTGAAAGATCAGGAACATAGCTTTTATGCGACTGAAGGACATACTACCTTACTGGTTCTGCTCTCTGGTCAGGTGACTTTAAATGGTAGTCAAAGCATTGAAGCGCCAAGTTTGGTGGTACTCAGTCGAGAGGAAATTGACTTCAGTCTCAAGGCTGAACAAGACAGTAAATTCTTGATTCTGACTGGCCAGCCACTGAATGAACCGATTGAAGGGTATGGACCTTTTGTCATGAATAGCCAAGCGGAAATTGTAGAAGCCGTTCGTGATTTCAATAGTGGTAAATTTGGTCAAATGGAAGCTTGATTGCTGCATTAAATCAATGTTTTATATAAGAAGGCCGATCACGCTTTGAAGCGTGATCGGCCTTCGTTGTAAGGGTCCTCTATTGATTTTTTTAATTTATTGTCACTTATAATTATTCAGCTTATTATGTGACTTCGTTCTCGTTCTTATACAAAAAGAATAGCGCTAAATTTGAGCGTTGCAAAGCCCCTAAAGCACTGAAAATGAAAAAATAAAGAATGTTCTGTATATTTTTGTGGCCTAAAAGGTAATATTTTGAATCTTTTCATTGGGTTAAGTTAAAAAGTAGAATTGTGATAAAATGTAACAATAAATGAACAATGAAATTCAACAAAACACGGGCTGAAATGCTGAATCTGGTATTTTTTAATACCGTGTTTAGGCGAACTATCAGTCATAATCAAGAAAAATCATCAACTGATGGGACATAATTTTGGATATTGCAATTATCGGCAGTGGAATGGCAGGACTTGCCTCAGCCAGAATCCTACATGATGCAGGACATAAAGTAACGATATTCGAAGCCCTCGCAGGTCGAGGCATGGATAGTCATAGTATTGACTTTGATGGTGGCATTATTGATGCGCCTTTGCGTGTCATGAATCCAAAGCTGTGGCAAAACACGCTGAGTCTGGCCAGTTATTTAGGGATTGAAACTTTCCCTGTACGCACATTTATGGCTTGCAGTTGGCTGTTTGAAGATAGAACAGATACTTGGTTGACGACTTCACGTAGCCGGATTGGTAATTTCCCGATTATTAATAACCGCAAAGGCATTCAGCAATATGGCTGGCGTCTGGTTAAGGGCATGCTGCAACTTAAAACTGCCGTGCATCAATTCTTTAAATCAGACAATCAGGACATCACTTTAGCCGAATTCATGAATCAATATCATATTGAGGAAGTGTTCTGGCATGGTACGGTCATGCCTGTGCTGTATACCATTTGTACCTGCCATCCAAAGACCATTGGTGAATGGCCTGCGAAACCGTTATTGGAATTTATTCGTCAATTGACCGAAGGCGAAGCCCTATTGCGTATGAAAGGTGGTACTCCAGCGCTGGTGAGTCGCCTGATTGATGGTATTGAAATCCATAGCGGATCTCCTGTGAAGAAAGTGGAAGAGCAGGGCGATAAAGTACTGGTTGAAAATGATCAGGGTGAGCATCAGTTGTTTGATCGCGTGGTCATTGCTACTCCAACGCCAGCGATTGAAGGATTCCTGAAACAGCCGCAGTTTGCTGAAGATATTGCCTTACTGAAAAAATTCCGTTTTGAAGAAGGCGATCTGGTAATTCATACCGATCCGATCGTGATGCCGCAACGCCGTAAGGACTGGGCTGTACTCAGCTATATGATGGATCGTAAATTTACCCGTCAACAGTTTACCGTGTGGATTAACTCGATTGAGCCAAGCTTAGTGGGTAAAAATGCGGTGTTCCAGACTTGGTGCCCAGTGATTGATATTGATCCGAAGAAAATTATTTCCAAGGTGAAATTGACCCGTGCCGTGGTGGATTCAGAAACGGTTGCATTGAACAAGCAAATTCAGCAACGTCATTTAGATCAGAATCGTAAGGTTTTTTATTGTGGTTCATGGTCATGTGATGGCTTGCCAATTTTAGAATCGGCGGTGACTTCAGCGATGCACATTTCTGAAATTTTGGGTGCGCCATTACCATTTGTTGGGCTAAAACCAAAAGTGAAGGTCGCGCCAGAACTCGGTTATTAATATGACCTCCCTCAAGCAGGCACTGATTGAAAAAGTGATCGGGCATAAATATGCCATTGATGCACAGCATCTCGGAGATGACTCAGCGCTTGCTTGGAGCAATTTAGGATATTGGCAAGGACAGCATCATGATTATCCGCTGGCTTGCCAAAGTCTGGCCGACCAGATCGCTGCTTCCCTACAACTCAAATCAACAGATCATGTTTTAGATCTTGGCTGTGGACAAGGTGCAAGCCTATTGCACTGGCGCCAGCATTATCAAATTCAGCAGCTCAGTGCGGTTGAACTTCAGCCTCAGTGTGTCAAACACATTCAAGAATACTTACCTGAAATTCAAATTCATTGTGAAAATTTTTTGAATTTAAAAGCCCTACAACTTTTAAATTCATTTGATGCAGTGCTGTGTATAGATGCGGCTTACCACAGCGATTTGAATTCATTTCTTAATTCAGTTTCCCCAGTTTTAAATTCAAAAGGCCGAATCGCTTTTCACACACTGATGTGGTCAGAGAATTGGCAGAATTGCACTTATCTACAAAAACAGAAATATCATTACTTATTAAAAAGTGCAGATGTGAATTGGCAAAATTTAATGGACCAGCAGCAGCTTGAACAGACTTTAGAACAATATGGTTTTGATGCGATAGAAATTCAGGATTTTTCTGAACCAGTCTTGAATGGTTTCGCTGAATATATTGAGTCGCGAAAAGCTGAAAAGCATAATTTTAATTTTGCCCAGTTTAAAATCGAAATGACTGCCAAGTTGTGCCGAAAACTCTACCAAGATGGATGGGTGCGTTATATTCAAGTCAGTGCAGTAAAAAAGTGAGAAGAATATGCCAAGTCAATATAAAGGTTCATGCCTCTGTGGGGCAGTGAGCTATCAGGCGGAGGTTGCGCCGCGTTATCGTTTTAATTGTCATTGTCGTGACTGTCAGAAGGCAACAGGAAGTGCCTATGCACCGATTGCCTTCTTTCATCAATCTGAATTGAAGATCGAAGGTGAGCTCAAATATTTTGAGTCTTTGGGTTTATCAAGCAAGCCGATCCGCCGTGCATTTTGCCCAAACTGTGGTTCGCAAATGTTTGGTTTGCCAGAACTGGTACCTGAGATGATTTCAATACGTGCAGGAACGCTGGATGATCCAAATCTGTATCAACCGCAAGCAGAATGTTTTGTGAGTCATGCAAATGAATGGGATCTGTTAAATCCGAATATTTCGCATTTTGAGAAAATGATGGGGAAGAAACGAGAATAAAGAGAGAAATGGTGCCGGCACACGGATTCGAACTGTGGACCTACTGATTACAAGTCAGTTGCTCTACCAACTGAGCTATGCCGGCAACGTGGCGAGAATTCTACAGAATCTGCTTAAAAAAACAAGCGAAAAAATGAGCAAACGGAGAAAATTCATCAGTGCGTCGAATTTTCGCCAGTTTACTGTTAATTATTCAGCGCATAAACAAAGGAATCAAGTATTTCGCCTGTGCTTAAATACGCTTTGACAGGCACACGTTGATAGCCAGCGCCTTCGAACTCATCTAATGCTTGCCAGTGTTGTTCTAGATTGTCTGAGAAGAATACAAAACCAGATACCTTGTTGTCACTTTGATCAAGTACAATGCCTGGAAAGCCTAGTTCTGCCCCCCAGCCTTGTTGTTTGAGCGTGCCAAATACATGTGCATCTGCCCATGTGCCACCAATATTTTCCATAATGTGAGCATTGGGACGGTTTGGGCCTAAAGTGCCGTAAACGAATAAACTGAGCATAGTGAAAGGTAGAAAAGTAAAAGAAATAGATTAGCAAAAATGGGGGGAGAACGGATATCTGCGAGACTAAAAGAATTCTGCTTTTTCTAAGTGAGTTGCTGTCTTTTGATACGCATGTATATGTTGAAGTTACTCATGTAATTTTCAAATTATTCAATTACAGGCAAGTTTGCTTGTACTTGTTTATAACTTTCACCAGATGCATTAATCCATGATATTGGCCCTGGTGCTTGTCTACCTAAAACAATGGATGCTGCTGCACTTGGTGAAGTAAAACTTGCATCCTCAATGAATATGAGGTGTTGTCCATGTTGTTTTAAGATTTCTGCTTCAAGAAGTTTTTTCCGTATTCTGAGCCAACCTTCAGCAATTGAATGAGAAGTTTTTATGCTGGCTTGAGAGCCTGCTTTTACGATAAAGCCTTCATCAGTTTCTATCATTGTAGCTTTTATTAATTTAGACTTAATATAGTAAGTCACTTGGTTATCTATAGGCTGTATAGGAATATTTATGTGAGGAGTGGCCTCCACAAGTGTATTTAATCCAACTGTAGGAAGAATAAGATGGATCTGATCAATAAAATATTCCATATCGGAAATATCTGCTTCTGATAGCCGAGCACCTTTCGGTAGATTAGAGTTATCAATAAAAGAACTATTTGCTGTATGGGCTAATGTAATTAATCGGGCTTCAAGATACTTAATATGTGCTTTAGTTAACATTTCATCTTTACTTAAAAAGCAAATTACAGAATCAAAATCTCGATCTGCGATATGTTGTTTTAGCCTAGCTCTTAATTCTTCAGCTTCACCAATATAAATACTTTCATCAAAATCGTGTGATTTACTTTGGCTACGTAATAGATAAACACCAGGAACATCAAATTCAGATCGAGAAAGTAAAGCCTTTAAAGATGCTCTAGGTGAGTAAATGGCTTTGCCTGACCAATTGCCTATTTCAATGGTTTTAGCACCAGTAGGGGTACCATCAAGCATATAGATTATTAGCTTTCTTCCCACTTTCATGATCCTTAAAATTCATTGTATAAGTTGCAGATAGAAAATTTAATATTATGAATTGTATTTAAAAAATCCAAGTAAGTTTTATTTTTATTAACAGAGTTATTTTTGTAGTTCAAGCAGATTAAAAGTATTAAAAAAATTCTGGCGGTGAGAGAGGGATTCGAACCCTCGATACGCGCAAACGTATACACACTTTCCAGGCGTGCTCCTTCAGCCACTCGGACACCTCACCAAGGTGTGCGATAGTAACCAAAAAAATGCGGGCTGCCAAGTTGTAGTCGAACAGATTTGCAGAAAAACTTTTTAGCTAGTGATAAGATTGCGCCATATAACGTTCTAGTTTGAAGACGACATAATATGCAAAGTACTGCAAAAAAAGCCGCATTGCCCGCGATGACGCTGGCAGCATTAGGGGTGGTATTTGGAGACATTGGGACCAGTCCGCTCTATGCAATACGGCAATGCTTTGTCACGGGACATGTTGATATCAGTGAAGGATCAATTCTTGGTATTCTTTCGCTGATCTTCTGGTGTATGAACCTGACCATCAGCTTTAAATATGTGTCGATGATCATGCGTGCAGACAACAATGGCGAAGGCGGGATTATGTCTTTGCTGGCATTGAACCTGCGTTCTAACGTATTCAGTAACAAGAATAAAATCTTTCTGATCGCACTTGGCTTTATTGGTGCATCACTATTCTTTGGTGACGGGATCATCACGCCAGCCATTTCGGTACTGTCTGCGATTGAAGGCCTGAGTCTGGTCACGCCTGCTTTAGATCGCTGGCTGGTACCGATTGCGCTCGGTATCTTAACGGCTTTGTTTTTGGTGCAAAGACATGGTACCGCCACCATGGGGAAATTCTTTGGGCCAATTACCTTATTATGGTTCGCTTCAATTGGTCTCATTGGACTGTGGAGCATCATTCAGACCCCATATGTATTGATGATGGTTAATCCTTATTGGGCACTGCATTTTGTATATGACCAGCCGACAGTTGCCTTTATTACCATGGGTGCTGTGATCCTGACCATGACCGGTGGTGAGGCGCTCTATGCGGATATGGGGCATTTTGGACGTATGCCGATTAAATTGGCTTGGTTCATCGTAGTATTGCCGTGCTTGCTGCTGAACTATGCAGGACAAGGCGCTTTGCTGTTACGTGATGCCAAGGCGATTGAAAACCCGTTCTATTTACTGGTACCTGACTGGGCGTTATTCCCGATGATTGGACTGGCAACAGCCGCAGCCGTGATTGCCTCTCAAGCGGTGATTACGGGCGTATTCTCAATGGCCAATCAGGCGATGCAGTTACGTTATTTACCGCGTCTCACCGTGCACCACACCTCTGATGTAGAGCAAGGGCAGATCTATTTGCCGTTCATTAACTGGGTGTTGTTCATCTCGGTGGTGATCCTGATTCTACTGTTTGAAAGCAGTGCCGAGTTGGCGAGTGCCTATGGTGTCGCCGTGACCATGACTATGCTCTGCGGTACCATTTTGATCTCGACATTGGCCTATGGTGTATGGCGCTGGCCTCTGTGGAAAGTGGCTTTATTTGCAGGTCCTTTCCTGATTATTGATCTGATTTTTGTGGGTTCAACCTCATTAAAAATTCTATCAGGTGGCTGGGTGCCAATCCTGATTGGTGTGGTGGTGTATACCATTCTAATGACCTGGAAACGGGGCCGTGAAATTGTTTACAACCGCATGGAAACCAATGCTTTACCGATTGAATTATTTATTAAAAGTATTGGTATGAGCAAGGAAACACAATATGTGCCAGGTGAAGCGATTTTCCTGACGGGTACGCCAAATATTGTGCCGCATGCGATGTTACATAATATTAAGCACAACAAGGTGCTGCATGAGCGTAATGTGATGGTGACGGTGTATACGCAGGATATTCCGTATGTGGCCGAAGCTGACCGCTTAAAAGTGGAAAAGCTGGATGAGCATTTTTATCGTATCTATGTTTATTATGGCTTCAAGGATCAACCGAATATTCCAGTTGCGCTGGAACAGGCCTACAAACAGCTGGGTTTTGAATTCGATATGATGCAAATGAGCTTCTTCATTTCGCGAGATCGTATTGTACATACCGTGGGAGATGGTATGTCACCTTGGCGTGAAAAGCTGTTTATCTCGATGCAGCGTAATACCAGTCCAGTGAGTGACTTCTATCAGATCCCGACCAACCGAGTGGTGGAGCTAGGCAGTCAGATCGAAATTTAAGTTTAAATTGATAAAAAAGGCACGCTAAAGTGCCTTTTTTATTGTCTGTTGAGCAAGTGTACAGATTTGCGACATAAAATGTCGTTCTCGGCTGAAACTCAATATACAGCAAGGCTTTGAGTTGTTAAGCTTCGCGTTCATATTGATTTTGATGTAGTTATGGCGAAGAAACCAACCAGAAAGGGTAAAACACCATTTGCTTTTTTGAGCCAGAATGTTGGAAAGATTATGCTGGCTGCGGTCGCGACGGGAAGTTTTGCGATTGCGTTTGGCAATGAAAAAATTTCTAAATTGATCCCGTTTCAGTCGAGTAATGGTGCCTGTTTAAAACAGTTCTATCGAGATGTCCCGCCATTATTGAGCAAAGACAGTCTAAAAAAAGACAGTTATGCCCTGTGTTTTAATGACTTCAATGTGATGTATTCGGGAATTTCCAAAACACCGTTATGGTCAGCCGAATACCTCACGCCTGAACGTTTAAGCATCAAAATCAAACGTGAAGACAATTTCCACGAAGAAACCCGTGTGCAACTGGCTCATCGTGCTTTATTGTCGGACTATCGTGGTTCAGGTTATGACCGTGGGCATATGGCGCCGAACGGGGATATGAATAATACCGCAGCACAATATGACAGTTTTTCCTTAGCCAATATGGTGCCACAAGCACCCAAGAATAATCAGGAAGTATGGCGTAAATTGGAAGAAGCTGTGCGTTCGATGGTGACCAAACAGCATAAAGATGCCTATGTGCTGACAGGCCCTGTATTTGAAGGCAAACGTCTGAAAACTATCGGTAAAGGGGTAATTGTCCCGACGGCCGTGTATAAAGCGGTGTATTTACCAAAGCAGGGGATTATTGGTGCATATTATGCCCCGAACAATAATTCGCTGCAGGTCAAAGTGGTGAGTGTCTGCTATCTGGAAGAAAAACTAGGGATTAATTTATTCCCGCAATTAACCGAACAGCAGAAGCGTAATGTCTATCAGCTTCCATTGTCTGCACAACAAGTGAAGCCAAATAAAGACATTAGTTATTCGCATTGGGACGGGCAAAGTCAATGTGCGGAAGAAGCCAAGACCGATGCCATTCAGGCTCAACAACGTCAATTTAGTTCACAATCCAGTGAGGCGACGGGCAATAAATTCCCGCAAATTGATGAAGAAACCAAACAGGTAATGATTAATCAGCTCATTAATGCACTGGTGCAGTATTTCTTACAAATGTTGCGATAAGAAACGCTTGCAAAGTCATCGTGCTTGGCCCATGTTGTCTTATAGACAACAATAATGAGGGGAAAAGATGTTTAAGCCTTTTGAAAATGGAGATGAGTCTTCAGCAATCTATGATCTGACACTAGAAAATCAGGTCGATTGCGTGAGCTTATATGGCAATCTGCAAATTACCAAAGATCAGGCAGGTTTAAAAACTGCAAAGGTATTACAAAGCTTTATCAATGATGTGGTGGCGGCTTTGGAGAAACAGGAGTTGCCTGAGCAAATTGAACGCCAGCCTGAACAGGAAATTGAAAATCCATTTTTATAAATAAAAAAACAGCCGATAAAGGCTGTTTTTTTATGGTGTGTTGGGAGCTTAGTTTTTCTCGCTGCCTACGACCTTGTAGATCACTGCACCGATAATCGCACCGATAATTGGTGCAACCCAGAACAACCAGAGTTGGCTAAGTGCAGCAGTTTCAGCAAATAAAGCAACTGCTGTACTACGAGCAGGGTTAACTGATGTGTTGGTCACAGGAATACTGATCAAGTGGATTAACGTAAGCGCCAAACCAATCGCGATTGGTGCAAAACCAGCAGGCGCACGACGATCTGTTGCACCCATAATCACGATCAGGAAGAACGCAGTAAGAACAACTTCAATCAGGAATGCAGATGCGACAGAGAAATGGTTTGGAGAAAGTTCGCCATAACCGTTGGTTGCGAAGCCACCTGTACCTGCAAAACCTGCCTGACCTTGTACGATGATGTACAGAACGAACGCGGCAAGCGCACCACCAATGACTTGAGAAATAATATAAGGCACGAGGTCTTTGGCATCAAAACGTCCACCTACCCATAAACCAACGCTGACTGCAGGGTTAAAGTGACCACCTGAAATATGACCAAATGCATAAGCGCCAGTTAAAACAGTTAAACCAAAAGCAAGCGCAACACCTAGAAAGCCGATCCCAAGTTCTGGAAATGCTGCTGCAAGGACAGCACTACCACAACCACCAAAAACAAGCCAAAAAGTACCAAGAAATTCTGCTAAATATTTGTTCATTGTTATCACCAAACATGTTTTTAAAAAATAAAAAAGCAAGCATCCAAAAATTTATTATGGATATGTGTCAACCTAGTGAAAAAAATGTGAACTATTTCACAAAGGTATATAGGCTCTTGTATAAAACGTGCAAGCAAAAGGGTCAGTTGTGAAACCGTTAGTTCATGGGTAATTTTATTAAGAATTGTAAATAGTGTTGTTGTTCCGCCACTGTTGCGGGGTTTGTCCTGTCCAAGTTTTAAAAGCACGCTGAAAAGCGCTTTGTTCTGAATAACACAGCAATAGCGCAATTTCCTGCAAACTGAGGTGCGGATCTTTTAAATATTCGGTTGCCAGCATAAAACGGACTTGCTGCACCCGTTCCTGAAAAGTAGTGCGTTGTTGTTGTAAATGGCGTTGTAATTGACGTACCGAAAGTCCTAGTTTTTCTGCGATAAAATCAAGCTGATATTGGTTTTTTTGCAGGCCTGTCAAAATGGCATGCTGTAAACGCTGATCCAGTTGTGTAGAGTTTGGCAGCTTGTCCAGCAAGGCTTGGGCTTGCTGTAGCAGTAATTGCTGCAAGGTATGATCACCCGTACGTAACGGCTTAAATGCTTCGCTGACAGGAATCAGGAGTTGGGTTTTAGGCTGGTCAAAGCGGACTTTGCAGTGGAAATACTGCTCATAAATACTGATATTTTTAGGTGCTGGATTGACGAAATGTACTTCATGTAAATGAATGCTGTCGCCAGACATAAACAGTTTCAGAAATTGCACCATCAGCGCAATGGCAATTTCATCGGTCAGTTGAGTCGGCTGCGGTTCAGGAGCTTCCCAGCGAATCGAACCATAGGGATGTCCTAACTCGACCAGCAATGGGCTGCCATCATAAATCAGGCGATGGAAATCATGATAACGCGCTAAAGCTTCACCCAGATTTTCACAGGACAAGGCCAGATAGGCAATAATACCCAAGTGTTTAGGTTGCACATAAGCGGCAATATCCAGTCCTAAACCAGCTTTGGGGTGTAGACGGTTAAGGTCTTCCAACAAATCGCGCCAGATCACATAATCAAAGCGTTCCAGATTTTGAACTTGTTGTAATTGTTCAGGAATTAAAATATTTTCTGCTTCGCAATAGGCTTTTAGTAAATGCCCCAAACCACCAAAAACAGAGCCTGTATAGTTTTTGAGTTGCGACATCCTGTGCGCCTCTTATTCTGTCGTGTTTTGTCAATATAAATATATCGTATCGTCAATACTTCGCCTACAAAAATTTATATCTTTAATAAAAATAAGGAAACAGTTGGAGAAAACCATGATTAAGGGTTTTATTGCAGGCTTGGCTGTAGCCAATGCATTTGAATGGTTTGCACATAAATACATTTTACATGGTGTACATCGTCCTGGTCAGCCACGTTACAGCCCTGTGCCAAAAAGCATGGAATCACATTGGGCACATCATCGTGAAGTGCGTAAGCAACAATTTTCAGATGATTGTTATGTAGAAGGCGTGGAACACTGGCGCACTCGTAATGAAATCATGTCATTGGCTGTGGTCGCTGGAGTGGCGAGTATTGCGTTCTATCCCATTTCAAAGGGAATGTCTCTGGCAGCGCTTTATAGTGCAGGCAATTATTACTATGTCCATCGCCGTGCCCACTTGGAACCTGATTGGGCCAAACGAACAATTCCTTGGCACTATGATCATCACATGAACTCAAATCAGGATGCCAACTGGTGCGTGACCCGACCGTGGTTTGATTATGTGATGGGAACCCGTGTAGTTTCTTCAGCAGATTTAAAAGAAGCCAATCCATTGGGTCTGCCATTACCAGCAGCGTTGTCGAAAATGTTGACACAAGCGATTGAGTCCGTCTTTCCTGCCAAGTGGGTGGAGCACAAGCCAAAACTGGTCACAGCAGTGCAAGCAGAAGATGAACAAAATGATGCGGTTGCTTAGTGCTGAGAATCAAAGAGAAAGTATGTTTTTTATCGGCAATGCATGACGAAGGAAAAAGGCTTTCGTCGTGAATTGTCAATAAAACTGGTTTTTAATGTCAATATTTCTGCATATTTAATCGCTAATTTAGCTTAAGCATGATATTCGACTGTATTTTGCTCAAAATGGATATGTTTCTGTTACCTTCTAGCGTTGTATAACGCAGTTTCTTGCCTTGCTCAGCAAGGTATTTTTTTGTCTGTAAAAATGTTCTCAATAAAAAACCTCTCAAGTGAGAGGTTCATTTTTCTATCAATTATGAATCAGAGACGCATCTCAATGCCTTGTGCTGCAAGGAACTGTTTGGCTTCTGGAATGGTATGTTGACCAAAGTGGAAAATAGAGGCAGCAAGTACCGCGTCCGCACCGCCTTTTAAGATGCCGTCAGCCAAATGTTGTAAATTCCCTACGCCGCCTGAGGCGATGGTTGGAATATTGACACGATCATTGATCTGGCGCATTAACGCAATGTCATAACCTGCTTTGGTTCCATCGGCATCCATACTGGTAATCAGTAATTCGCCTGCACCGAAGTCTGCCATTTTTACTGCCCATTCAATCGCATCGATGCCTGTCGGTTTACGACCACCGTGAGTGAAAATTTCCCATTTATTTTCGCCAGTTTTTTTGGCATCAATCGCAACCACGATACATTGTGCGCCAAAGCGTTGCGATGCTTCCTGTACAAACTCAGGAGTAAATACTGCTGCCGAGTTAATACTGACTTTATCGGCACCTGCATTGAGCAATAAACGGATATCTTCAACTTTACGGACACCACCACCCACAGTTAAAGGAACGAAAACGCTTTCTGCCATTCGTTCAACTGTACGGTATGTGGTGTCGCGTCCATGATGGGTAGCAGTAATATCTAAAAAGGTAATTTCATCGGCGCCTTGTTCGTTGTAACGACGAGCAACTTCAACAGGGTCACCTGCGTCACGAATATCAAGGAATTGAACGCCTTTGACGACTCGACCATTATCAACATCTAAGCAAGGGATAATACGTTTTGCGAGCATAAAATTTTCCAAAAAATCGCCAATAAAGAAAGGGGTGCTACACCTTCATGGAGGGAACAGGTATTCTATCAAACTTCACAGCTATTTTTTGCAGGTTTTCCATGTCGGTTTATACCCCGTTGAGTTTAGAAGAAGTTCAAGCCTTTGCCGAACCTTATGGTTTAGCAGTGATTGACCTGATTCCAATCCAAGGCGGTATTCAAAACACCAATTACTTTTTGGTGGATCAATCACAGAAACAATATGTTTTGACGGTTTTTGAAGAGTTAGATGCTGAAGGGGCAGGCGAACTGGTGCCTGTACTGGATTGTTTGGGGCAAGCGGGTGTGCCAGTAGCAGTGCCGTTAAAGCATAGTGGTCAGGCAATTCATAGCATTGCCGATAAGCCTGCACAAATCGCACCGCGCTTGATGGGCGAACATCCTGAAGATGCCAGTATTGCGCAAATTCAGGCGATTGCACAGGCGCAGGCAAAATTGCATTTGGCCTTGCAGGGCTTTCCTTTAGAACGGGATTTTAATCGTAATCATCAATACTGGTCAGAGGTCGCAGCACAGCTTAAACCACAAATGAATGCGGAAGATCAGGCTTTATTGGCACAGGTTTTTCAGCAGTTTGCACAGATCACGCAACAGCATCCAGATCGCCCTATTGGTTTTATTCATTCAGATTTATTCAGAGACAATACTTTATTTGAAGGCGACCAGTTGCAAGGCATCCTTGATTTTTATGAATTGAATCAGGATGAATGGTTATTTGATATTGCGATTAGTATCAATGACTTCTGTACCGCTTATCCGCAAGCCCATCTTGATCAAGCCAAGGCAGATGCCTTTTTGAATGCTTATCAGACCATTCGTACCCTGACTGAGGATGAGTTGGCTTGTTTAAACATTTTCTTGGCGATGGCGGCTTGTCGTTTCTGGAGTATGCGTTTGCAGGTTGCCCAGAAAAATGCCGAGCATGGACGTACGGGCGATGATATTTTGCAAAAAAATCCGCTGGAAATGCGCATGATGTTGCAAGACCGTCTACAACGAATCACAGCTTAGGAAAGTATCATGCGAGATCAAGGTCGATTAGTTGAATGGTTTGATGATAAAGGCTATGGCTTTATTCAGCCCAATGACCCACAAAAACAACGTGTTTTTATTCATATTAAAGACTTTGCTCGCACGGGGCCGCGTCCGCTTATTGGTTGTGCGTTGGAATATGTGGTGATTCTGGATGAGCGCGGTCGTTATCGCGCTCAGCAGGCGGTGTATTTAAAAGCCTCGCAAGTGTTTGAGCATAAAGCCAAACCTGTAAAGCCGACAGCCTCTAAACCTTGGTCAGCGATGCAGATTGCGATTGTGATTTATATCGTCTTTATGGTGGTCGCAAGCTTTAGCAAATTGTTGCCGCCATATACCTTGTTATTTGTTAGTTTGATGAACGTCTTGAGTTATTGGCTTTATGCACAAGACAAAGAGGCAGCCCAATTGGGCAACCGCCGTATTCCCGAACAGACCTTGCATATTGTGGACTCTTTGGGTGGATGGTGCGCAGGTTGGCTTGCTCAGCAAAAACTGAGACATAAAACACAAAAACAACCGTTTCGTAAGATTTATTTCTGTACCATAGTCTTCCATATATTGTTGATATGTTGGTTAATTTCTCCGCTCAATGTGTTTTACTAATTGAGGGAGTTTGACGCTGGAGATAAATAAAAAATGAATTATTCCGTTGATCAAGATCCAAATCGTACTTTGACTTTGGTGCTGTATGTGCTTTATATCATTGCGATTTTTTCTGGTGGTTTATTGGCGATTATTGCCTTGATTATTAACTATGTAAAACGTAGTGATGTACAAGGTTCGATTTTTGAAAGCCACTTTACTTGGCAAATTCGTACCTTCTGGTGGTATTTGGCTTGGAATATTATTGCCTTTATTCCGTTCTCGTTCCTGTTTTTAACCGGAGATAATGGTACTGCCTTTACGGGTGTGGCTATTTCTGCAACAACATTTGCTTTTGCAGTCATTTTTGGCGCATGGGTATGGATTGTCTATCGTGCGATTCGTGGTTTGATTGCCTTAAATGACAATAAACCGATGTACCAGTAAGTTATAAGCATCCGAAGGTTGATTAGTTGGTTTTAATCAGCCTTCTTTTTTATAAAAATGATTAAGTTGTAAATTATATTTTTATCACTTTGATTGAATTGAAAAACGAAGAAAAATTTAAAAGAGGGTTTTAATGGATCATGTTGTTGATCAAAAGGCATATCGCGGTCTGACCTATGTTTTATATATCTTTTATCTTATTTCAAGCTTCACGGGCGGCTTACTCGCCATCATTGCTTTAATACTGAATTATATCAAACGTAAAGAGGTTAAAGGAACGCTACTCGAGAGCCATTTTACTTGGCAAATCCGTACCTTTTGGTGGTGTTGCCTGTGGAATCTATTAACCCTAGCTGTATTTGCACTAGCACTATTTCATCAGGAACTCGGTATTCCATTTTCTGATGATCATGCATCTTCGGTATTTTTTATTGGATTGGCATTTTTATTTGCAGCATGGGCGTGGGCGGTGTATCGGAGCCTTCATGGCTTATTTTGTTTATATGACAATAAACCGATGTATGACTGAGGTTGGCCTATGATTATTGAACATGTTTATTTGAATATTAAAGCTGAACAGAGCGACGCGTTTGAAGCGGCTTTTCATCAGGCCAAATCGATTATTTATCCGATGGATGGGCTAAATGCAGTTCAACTGATTAAGCATACCGCAGGCGATGGTCGTTATATTTTAATGATCTTTTGGGACAGTATCGAGCATCATACTGAAGGATTCAGGAAGTCGGCAGCCTATCAGGAGTGGAAAGCGCTATTACATCCATTGTATGATCCGATGCCTACGGTCGAGTATTACCAGCCATGCATGCTGCTGAAAAAGAAAGAACCATAGAATTAATTGAAAGAGAGCGAGTTAGCTCTCTTTTTTCTTTTCAAAGAACTTAAATTTTAATTCGCTGACCAAAACACCCAATACCACCAGTAAACCACCGAATAACGCGAGCAAAGGTAAGCGTTCTCCTGCAATGCGTCCGATCACACCTGCCCAGACGGGTTCGCCTGCATAAATAATGGCAGCGCGTGCAGGATCAACCATGCGTTGTGCCCAGTTCATGACAAACTGGATTAAAGCGCTGGCGAGTCCCAATGCGACAGCAATGATGACCAGCCCCCAAGAAAAGGGTGGAATGCTATGTTCACCGACCAATGGCATACTGGCAAAGGACAAGAGAGACGCGACCATCAGTTGCACAACAGTGACTCGTCTCAGATTGACCTTTCCTGCAAAATAACCAATCAGGATAATCTCGAGTGCAATCACGAAGGCACAGGACAGCGTCAACATTTGTCCATAATTTAAATCAATGCTGGAAAAACCATTGCCTGTTAAAAATACCAAACCTGTAAATGCCAAGGCTGTTCCGACCCACGTCATGAGTGAAGGTCGTTTCTGAAAAATGGCCCACATCAGGATGGGAACCAAAGGCACATATAGCGCCGTTAAAAATGCCGACTCACTACTTAAGATGGTTTGTAAACCAATGGTTTGCGTACCATAACCAATTGCAATCATCAGACCGATGGCTGCACCCGCCAGTATTTCCTTAAAGGTTAAGCCTCGCATCGACTTTATTGAGATCAGGAAAATAGCCAAAGCGGCGACTGCAAAACGGCAGCCCACAAAAAACATCGGGGTACTAAAGTTCAGTGCGTATTGCACGGCTAAAAAAGTACCACCCCAAATCATGGTAATAAAAATCAGGGCAAATTGTGCGGCTTTAGGAGACTGGGATAAGGAGGCCAAAACAACGATCCTAAGAAAAGTGCAATATAATGCACATATTGCATTAGTTGGTCGATGTGTGCAATATATTGCGCAAGTTTTATTTTTATCATTGTGATTTATGAATCCATCCGATACTGTCCTGACCCATGTAGGAAAAAATATCCGCCATTTTCGGGATCAGGGCCATTTAAGCCAACAGGAACTGGCAGATCGGGCAGGGGTCAGTCGCCGTACCATTGCGGCTCTGGAAACAGGTCAGGTCAATATTAGTCTGGCGAAACTGGATGCAATTGCGGCAGTACTGGGAATTGATTTCAAGCGTATCGTCAGTGCACCTGAACTGGGTGAATCCGAAATCGTAAATACCTTGGCTTGGCAAGGAGAGCATCCGACCAGTCATGCCACACTGTTAGCCTCAGTTCCAGCGTATACACAAGTTGAGTTGTGGACGTGGTCATTGGCTGTTGGTGAGATTTATCATGCGGAAGCGGATCAAAAGGGCTGGCGAGAACTCATTTATGTGCTCGAAGGTGAGTTAAGTCTGGAATTTGAACAGGAAACACGAGTTGTTCAGGCAGGCGACTCTATTCTATTTGAAAGTTCGATTCGTTATTGTTATGTCAATCGGGGTACACAGCCATTAAAATTCATTCGTAATGTGCTGTATTAAATCAAAAGAAGTTATCTGGGCAGATAACTTCTTTTTTTATGCAAAATTAAAGACGGTTGTCTTCATCTAGCAATAATTGTGCTTCACGAAGGTTTAGGGTGCCTTCATAAATTGCACGGCCTGTGATCGCACCTAAAATACCTTTTTGGCCTTTCAAGTTGCGTACATCATCAAGGTTGGTCACACCGCCAGACGCGATCACGGGTAAGCCAGAATAGTCTGCCAGATTGACAGTCTGCTCAACGTTAACGCCTTGCATCATGCCATCACGGGCAATATCGGTATACACAATGCTTGATACGCCTGCATCTGCAAAACGTTTCGCAAGATCGGTCGCCTTGACGTCAGTAATATTGGCCCAACCATCAGTTGCTACCATGCCATTCATGGCATCGATACCGACAATAATACGACCTGCAAAACGCTTACATGCTTCTTCTACAAACTCAGGCTCTTTAACTGCCTTAGTTCCGATAATGACAAAAGAAACACCCGCTTCTAAATAATGCTCGATGGTTTCAAGTGAACGGATACCACCACCAATCTGGATTGGTAGTTCTGGCTGTGCACGTACAATCGCTTCAACCACAGGTTTATGAATCGGCGTGCCGGCAAAAGCACCATTTAAATCGACTAAATGTAAACGACGTGCGCCTTCATCCACCCAATGTTGTGCAGTTGCCACAGGGTCATCAGAGAAAACAGTATCGTCTTCCATACGTCCTTGTTTTAAACGGACACATTTACCATCTTTCAGGTCAATTGCTGGGATGATTAGCATACACCGCTCCTTGCGTCATCATAGAGTTTAAATTATTAGGGGCTTGTTGAACGTCCCTCTATGATTGCGACAAAGAAGGCAATTTAGCCTACAACGCAATGCATTTCTGAATGTTCAGCGTGCTCTATATTAGCAAAGTATTGATCAATCTCTAAGCCTTGTCTGTTGATCCTTCAAGTATTTTCATGATTTGTTGTTGTAATTGTGGTGTGAATCGGTGTTGCTGGTAAAGCTGTTCAAATACCAGCAGTGCTGCATAAGCGTCCGCTGCAGCATAACTGATTTGTTGAGGACTAAGACGTTTCACTGCCCAATTTGAGGTACTGATCTTTTTACTCTTGGCAAAATAACGCTGGAATAGTAGGGCAATCGCGGTTTGTACACCGACTTGGCTGCGATAACCAAAACTTGCAAAGCTTTTGGAAAGTTCAATTAATGAGGTGGGCTGGATATCTTTGCCACGGAAAATATGTGCGTCATTCTTGAGTCCAAAACCGACTTTGAGTTGCTGTTCATTTTCCAAAATGGGTTTTAAAAATGACAAAATTTCGGCACTGACTTGGAAAAGATAAACGGTATCGTAAGTTGCAAGCTGGATGACATGAGGCCCTGTCGATTTTTCTCCAACTCTAAAGGTCGGTTTCGATTCACTGTCAAAACCGAAGACTTGGATGGAGCTGAGTTGATCTTGCAGGGCCAAGCATTGTTCAAGCGTTTGAATGACAATAATCTTTTCTGAAACAAGGTTTTCAAAGGCAGGTAAGGCACGTATTTGTTCTTTGCTTAAAGGCGCTACTGCGTGTTGAGGTGTGTCCATCTGCATTCAAAACTCAAGTCATTTCTCTGAGCTTAAAGGGTTTTATTGAAATAAAAAAGCCAAGTCGAAACTTGGCTTAGCAAACATGACGTATTTATTTAGCTTGATTTATCTGTTGCTCAATCTGAGCTTGCTGGCTTCTTTGCACATACTCCTGATATGCAGGAACTGCACTGCCCACTAAGGCAAAAATGACGGCAAGTGGAATAATCACAATATAAATCCAGCCCAAGACTTTTTCCCAGCCAGCAGTTGCACGTACAGAACCAAATTTATTTGGCCCTTCTGTTCCTTTGGCACAGAGCAGATAAATAATGAAAATGAAATTTACTAAGGGGACAAGGGCTAATAACGACAACCAACCCGTTTGATTCCGGTCATGTAGACGACGAATGGTAAATACAAAAGAGAAATAGACGAACACGATATAAAGAATGATAAACAGAATAATTGCGAGGATTGGATAATCTTGCCCTTGTTCGAGATTGTCACCAGTCACGAGCACAGCGCCAAATGCCAAGACAAAAATGATAATCACTGCGGCGATTGAACTTAACAATGTCCAAGCTGCATAGGAAAGCCGACCAAAACGACCTTTAGGGCTTAGTGGATGATCCACGTTTTGAGTTGATGAATTCATTGTTATTCCTATTTAAGTGTTTTTATGGAGTTGTAAAACTGAAAAAATGTATTATGCATTAGAATATTAAAGAAATTTTTTAAATTAATACTTAAATTATTTTATATATAACAGACCAAGTCATAACAAAGGACTTGATCTGTATGTGTGAAGCTTAAATTTTCCATTCCACAAAATTTTTTAACAGCTGTAAACCAGCGGTATGACTTTTCTCTGGGTGGAATTGTGTTGCGAACAAATTGTCTTTATGAATCGCCGTACAGAAGTTCACGCCATAATCACAGGTTGCTGCCGTGACTGCTGCATCTTTTGGCTCAACATAATAACTATGCACAAAGTAGAAACGCGCATCTTGTTCAATGTTGTTCCACATTGGATGCTCTGGATCAAGCTGATGTACCTGATTCCAGCCCATGTGTGGCACTTTTAAATTCGGAATTTCAGGGAAATGTTTAACCACACCATCGAAAATGCCGAGCGCATCAACACCACCATTTTCTTCCGAGCTTTGTAGCAGTGCTTGCATACCTACACAAATTGCCAGAACAGGTTTATTGAAGGCTGCCTGACGTACCACCTCATCAATCCCTGCTTCACGCATACCTTGCATGCAGTCACGCATTGCGCCTACACCCGGAAACACAATCTTATCAGCTTTGGCAATCAGTTTAGGATCGTTGGTCACGTCCACTGTTGCACCGACATGCTCTAGCGCTTTTGCCGCAGAGTGCAGGTTGCCCATGCCATAATCAAGTAAAGCAATACGTGTCATTACAAGCTACCTTTGGTTGAAGCAATGGTATTTTCGGCACGTGGATCAACCTCACAGGCCATACGTAATGCACGTGCCAACGCTTTAAATACACTTTCAATCTGGTGGTGGCTATTTTTGCCTTTTAGGTTATCAATATGCAGTGTCATCAGTGCATGATTGACAAAGCCTTGGAAAAATTCCGAGAATAAATCGACATCAAAGCTACCAATGCGCGCACGGGTAAATGGAATATCCATAAATAAGCCAGGGCGACCAGATAGATCCACGACCACACGAGATAGTGCTTCATCTAAAGGTGCATAAAAATGCCCATAACGACGTAAGCCTTTTTTATCACCTAAAGCTTGTGCAAAGGCTTGTCCCAGTGTGATTCCGCAGTCTTCAACAGTATGATGGTCATCGATTTCCAGATCACCATCGCAATGAATGTCGATATCAAATAGACCATGACGCTTGATTTGATCAATCATATGGTCTAAAAATGGAACTCCAGTGTTGAGTGTGCCTTGACCAGTACCATCGAGATTGAGACGAACTCGAATTTTTGTTTCGTTGGTATTTCTTACCACTTCACTGATACGTTGCGTCATGGACACGTTCCTCAAAAAACGTCAAAAATGATTGAATTAAAAACCAATAGTTTCGCTGTGACGAAAAAGTGACAGCATCATAGTTTGCTCAGGAGGGTTAATCAATGCCTATTACCGTACATGCTTACAGTTCTCTGGAAGATTCAGGAATTCGTACTCAGCTAGAGCGACTTTACGATACCAGCCCAGAGTTTGGTGACGGGCAAGATGCAATGGAACAACTTGAACAAAATCTACAGCAATATACCACAGTTTACACTGCTGAATTTAACACCAAAATTATAGGTGCAATTTGGGCGACAGGACAAGGTGAAAGCCGTGTTCTGGAATATATTGTGGTACATCCAGCCAATCGTGGTCGTGGTGTTGCAGAACGTCTGGTTGAAGAGGTTTGCCGTATGGAAGAAGCGCAGGGCGTGCAACAGTTTGAACCAGGTTGCGGGGCGATCCATCGTTGTCTGTCGCATCTCGGTAAAATCTAAAAAGCGACCTTAAAATTAAGCTTTGTAGCAAAATTAAGCGCTTAAACGAAAAATCCACAAATTTGCTTGACGGGCTTAGACAAACATTGTTTAATACGCCCACTTTGGCGTGATAGCTCAGTAGGTAGAGCAACGGATTGAAAATCCGTGTGTCCCCAGTTCGATCCTGGGTCTCGCCACCATAAATTTGTATTTTCAATCCCTGATCCCATCAGGGATTTTTTTTATCTCAAAAAATGATTGCGTGAAAAATGGGCAATCAAATCAAAAGCTCATGATAATTATTGACTATTGGGCCGAGATACGGCTTAATACACCCCATTGGCGTGATAGCTCAGTAGGTAGAGCAACGGATTGAAAATCCGTGTGTCCCCAGTTCGATCCTGGGTCTCGCCACCATATTCAAAAAGCCTCAAACGAAAGTTTGAGGCTTTTTTTATTGCTTCAATATTTTGCTATATTGAGGTTAAGTAGAAGAATTGAAGAATAACATCGCATGAAAGATCTGTTTTCGGCGCAAAGTGAACTTTATCAACAGGCGCGACCAACTTATCCACAAACGCTCATAGATAGCTTAATTAAGCAGCTCCAAGGTTTTGACTGCGCATGGGACTGTGGTGCAGGTTCAGGACAATTAACGCGGCTGATTGCGCCGTATTTTCAACAGGTGATCGCAACTGATCTGAGCCAGAACCAGCTCGATCAGGCGCCTGCCTTGAGTAATGTTAGCTATTTACAGCAAGCTGCGGAGCAGTGCACTTTTCCAGATCATCATTTTGACTTGATTACCGTTGCGCAGGCGATTCACTGGTTTGACTTTGAAAAATTCTACGCACAAGTGAAGCGCACGCTCAAACCAGATGGTGTGATTGCAGTGATTGGTTATGGCTTGTTAGCGCTTGATGACGCGCTTTTGAATGATCGGATACGACAACTTTATTCTCAGACCTTACACGGCTTCTGGGATGCAGAGCGGCGCTATATTGATGAGCATTATCAAACGATTCCATTTCCTTTTGAGGAAATTCCAATGCCGCAGTTTCAGATTGAACTACGTTGGACAGGACAGCAGTTGTGGGACTATCTCAATACTTGGTCTGCGATAAAACATTACCAAGATCAAATGCGAGTCAGTGCTTTAGCGGATTTACAGGATATCCTGCTGATCCAGCAACCGATGCAGGTCACTTTTCCTATTCTGCTGAGAGTGGGGCGGCAAAGTATTTAAAAGACTGATAATAAAAAAGCATGCCGAAGCATGCTTTTTGATGAAGAACCAAGGAGATATTAAGCTGATTTAGCAATATCTACAGGCGCTAACATCTGACCTGTCTCTTCAAAGTTGGCATGCCAAGACAATGCCTCACGCAGAATATGTGGCGTATGGCCGCCACGTTCGCAAGCACGGTCAAAGTAATCGTTGAGTGCACCTTGATAAAGTGGGTGTACACAGTTGTCGATAATCACACGCGCACGTTCACGTGGTGCCAAGCCGCGTAAATCAGCTAGACCCACTTCGGTGACCAGAATATCAACATCATGTTCATTATGGTCGACATGGCTGACCATCGGCACGATCGATGAAATATCGCCACCTTTGGCAATGGATTTGGTTACGAAGATCGCAAGGTGAGCATTACGGGCAAAGTCACCTGAACCGCCGATACCATTCATCATTTTGGTACCACAGACATGTGTTGAGTTCACGTTACCGTAAATATCAAACTCAAGCGCAGTGTTAATCCCGATAATCCCTAAGCGACGTACGATTTCAGGATGGTTGGAAATTTCTTGTGGACGTAACACCAGCTTGTCTTTGTATTTTTCAAGATTGCCAAAAACACGTTCGCCACATTGAGCTGATAAAGTAATTGAGCTACCTGAAGCGAACTTCATTTTGCCTGCATCAATCAATTCAAAGGTACAGTCTTGTAGTACTTCGGAATACATTACCAGATCTTCAAAGTTTGAATCTTTAAGACCGGTTAAAACGGCATTGGCAATTGAACCAATCCCTGCTTGTAATGGACCTAAGTTCTTCGCTAAACGGCCTTCAGCCACTTCTTTTTCAAAGAATTTAATTAAGTGATTCGCAATACCTTGAGTTTCAGCATCAGGTGGGGTCACGGTAGATGGAGAATCTGCGGTGTCATTCAATACGATACCGACGATTTTCGCTGGATCGATTGGAATTGCAGTTGAGCCAATACGGTCATCCACTTTCGTTAATGGCAGTGGGGTACGTGTTGGACGGTAAGTCGGGATATAAATATCGTGCAGACCTTCGAAGTTTTCGCTAAGAGAAGTGTTGATTTCAACAATCACTTTTTCTGCGAAAATCGCAAAGCTCGCAGAGTTCCCTACAGAAGTGGTTGGAACAATATGACCTTCTTCGGTAATCGCAACCGCTTCAATCACCGCAACATCTGGGCGTTTCAATTGCTGGTTACGCATTTGCTCAACGGTTTCAGATAAATGCTGGTCAATAAACATCACTTCGCCGTTGTTGATGGCACGACGTAAAGTATTGTCGACCTGAAATGGCATACGACGAGCAAGTACACCTGCTTCCGTCAATTGCTTGTCTAAGTCATTGCCGAGGCTTGCACCAGTAATTAACGTGATTTTTAACGGACTTTTCTTGGCTTGTTCAACCAATGCCTGAGGAACAGCTTTTGCCTCACCTGCACGGGTAAAACCGCTCATACCTACCGTCATATCATTTTTAATAAAGCTGGCAGCCTGTTCTGCACTCATCACTTTGTCGTGTAGAGCTGCAAGGCGAATACGACTTAAAGACATCATCCATTCTCAATTTTGCTTTTCATTGGGTATGGATTTTAGCGCTAAAACATGAAAAGTGAATTGAAATAAGGCTAAGGTCTAATACAGCTGCATACGCTTTATGCACTTATGTTTCAGCCTGATTTTTAGATACGAGATAGCTGATTGAATTTAGAAGAAAAAAGATAAAGGTGAGTTGAATAAATCAAGTTGTAACAAGTGTATCGAATGGATAGAAAGTCGCCGATTTTATGGTGATTAAATAGGCGACTTTAGTCTAAATCAACATAATTTATGCGATTGATTCAGCATTTTGGTTTAGAAATGTCCTGTAAGAGTCTGCTTGATCTTATCAATGGCATTATTCGGTGATTCGGTTGCTGGTGCAGCCGTTGGAATAGGGAGCGAAATCACCACTTCCAAGCCACCTTGTTCACGATTACGAATATTGATCTGGCCTTGATGGATGTCGACAATACGTTTCACAATTGCCAGTCCAAGTCCGCTACCTTGAATGGTGCGTGCAGAATTACCGCGTACAAAAGGCTGCATCAGTTCTTCGACCTGATCAGGTGGAATACCTTCACCATGATCGGCGACGGTAATCAGGATATGATCATCGACATGACTGGCAGACAGTTCAATCGGTTCTGCACCATAACGCTTGGCATTATTGATTAGATTGGCAATGAGGCGTTTCAGCGACAAACTACGGGCAGCAATGATCGGCAGTTCTTGTACTTCAAAACGAATATCTAGTGGTTTGAATTGCACCACCAGTTCTTGCAACAGGCTATTCAGATTGGTCTCTGTGAGTTCTTCATCGGAACCATCACGCATATAGGAAATGAACTGATTCAGAATCGCGTCCATATCATCCACGTCGTAGATCAGACCTTCACGGAAAAACTCATCAGGTAGCATTTCAGCGGTTAAGCGAATACGGGTCAGCGGTGTACGTAAATCATGCGAAATACCTGCCAGCATAATTTGACGATCACGCTCGGTTTGCTCCAGTGTATACACCATATGGTTAAAGGCCTGATTGACCTGACGGATTTCGAGCGGGCCATGATTGGTATCGAGGTAGGGGGCTTTCCCTGTTTTACTATAATTATTCGCGGTATTTTGCAATCGACGTAAAGGTCGATTCATTTGGCGAACCAGAATTAAAATAATGATAGAGGATACAATCGGGACACCAAATAGCCAGCCTGCAATCAGCTCAACACTATAGTTGGTATAGGTTTTGAGAGGTTCTCTGACCCAGTTACCATCCATTTCTGGAGTTTGAATCCAGATCCGTGGAATGGGTTTAAATTTAAAATAAACAGTAACGTCTTTAACGCCCAGCTCTTTCGCCAGTTTTTCTTCAATCTGGTTGGTAAACAGTTCGGCTAGGAATTTATCTTCAACTTTGGGAAATTCTTTAGGATCAGTTACATATTCAATGCCGATACGATTTTTTAACCATGTATCGACATCCACTTCGCTATCACGATGCAAAATACGGATATCTGGATTGTTGACCAGTTCCAGCTCAATCGCAAGATAGCGGGCATGTTGCTGTAATTCAGGAAGATAAAGCGTTCGCCAAAAGAACCACAAGGACATAAACAGGCTAAAAAACACCATGAACAAGACCAGAATGGTGGTGCGCATGGCAGCAGAACGCGGTTTAATTTTATCTAAAAAACGTTCCCATTTGGTTCGGGGCCTTTCGGAATAAGCCGCGAACTCGGTAAATTCTTGTGGATCAATTGGTTCAAGTTTCAATGTTTAATTTCCTGAACTTACTCTGCGCCATCTGGAACAAAAACGTAACCCACACCCCAAACGGTCTGGATGTAACGTGCGCGGGCAGGGTTATCTTCAATTAAACGACGTAAACGCGAAACTTGGACATCGATTGAACGCTCCATTGCACCCCATTCACGGCCACGCGCTAGATTCATCAATTTGTCGCGTGTTAACGGCTCACGAGGGTGCTGAACGAGAGCTTTCAATACCGCAAACTCACCTGTAGTCAACGTCACTACCTGACCTTCACGGGTCAAGGTACGTGTAGACAGGTCGAGTGACCAAGGGCCAAAGCTGACCACTTCAACTTGCTGACTTGGTGCACCAGGTACTTCACGCACTTGGCGACGTAGTACCGCACGGATACGGGCAAGTAACTCATTTGGGTTAAACGGTTTTGGCAGGTAATCGTCTGCACCCGCTTCAAGGCCCGCAATACGGTCAGAATCGCTACCGCGTGCGGTGAGCATGATAATTGGCGTGTCAATATTAGACTGACGTAAGCGACGACAAATACTTAAACCATCTTCTACAGGGAGCATAAAATCAAGCACGATTAGAGAGAATAGTTCACGTTGTAGTAAACGATCCATCTGTGTCGCATCATGAGCAGTTTTTACGACGAAACCTTTATCTTCGAGGAAACGTTGTAAAAGCGTACGCAAGCGCACATCGTCATCAACCACTAAAATGCGTTCGACCCGGTCTGTCTCATGGTGTACGGTTTCCGTCGATTCAGCAGGTACAACTAAACTCATGATTGTGCTCCTTTATCGTTTATTGTCATCGTCTTTATGCAATGCGAGTGTGAAATATCTATAGACCTTCGAGTATACGATTCATTGCACAGTTTTGGCTATGTTATAAAGCAACAAATATTGCCAATAAAATCAAGAGATAGATACCAAATATATACAGGCAAAATCATGACAATCAACCTATTTTTCAATATTTAGGCAGAAAAAACAGCTTGTTTTGGAAACATTCAGCGATTTGCATAAAAGTTTGCATAAAAGATAAGGGGGCTGATTTTGTTAAAAACCCTGTGCATAATGACGAAATAAAGCGCTATGTTTAAAATTTATACGCAGCGAAAACACAATATTCAAAAAAACAATGGTGGATTTTATAGCCATGAACTTTATAATCATTGCTTTTAGACTTAACCCTTGTGGAATCAATCACGATGACTGACTTAGTTCAGCAGTTGGCAAATGAACTTGCCGTACGTCCAAACCAAGTAGAAGCTGCTATTCGTTTAATTGATGAAGGTGCTAGCGTTCCTTTTATTGCACGTTACCGTAAAGAAGTCACGCAAGGCTTAGACGATACGCAATTACGTCAACTCGATACACGTTTAACTTATTTACGTGATTTATACGAGCGTCGTGAGAAGGTAATTCAATCTTTACAAGAACAAGATAAATTAAGCGATGATTTATTAGCACGTGTAAATGCGGCTGAAACGAAAAATGCATTAGAAGAAATTTATGCACCTTATCGTCCAAAACGCACCAGCAAATCATTTAAAGCAAAAGAAGCTGGTTTAGGGCCAATTGCTGAAAAAATTCTTGCAGATCAAATTGATCCTGCTGAAGCTTTGGCTGGTTTTAGTCATGAAGACTATCCAGATACTGAAAGTCAGCTCGATGCAATCCAGCATATCCTGATTGATGACTGGGCACAAAATATTGCCTTAACCACTGAATTAAAACAAACTTTTGCTAAAACTGCAGTATTGAAAAGTGCAGTCGCTTCTGATGAGAAAAAAGAAGTGGGCAAGAAATTCCGTGATTATTTTGAATTTTCTGAAAATCTCAATAAAGTGCCTTCACATCGTTTATTGGCGATGTTACGTGGCCGTCAGGAAAATGTACTGGGCTTGAAAGTGGATGGTGAAGATGATGCACCATTGGCACGTATCGAGACAGAATATAATCTTGAGCAGCTTCAACCACAAAGCCGTCAGGATTATTTAAAGCAAACCGCTAAATTATTCTGGTTGGGTAAAATCCGTCCGCAAATTGAACATTCATTATTAACAGATAAGCGTTTAGCTGCTGAAGCTGAAGCGATGGATGTCTTTGCTGAAAACTTACGTCATTTATTGCTTTCTGCACCTGCAGGCAGCCGCACGACTTTAGGTGTGGATCCTGGTATCCGTACGGGCGTGAAACTTGCTGTCGTGAGTGATGCAGGGGATGTACTGGCGCATAGCACTATTTACCCATTTGCACCAAAAGAAGATAAAGAAGGTTCGCTTGCAGAACTTGCTCGTTTATGCCGAGAGTTCCACGTGGAACTTATTGCAATTGGCAACGGAACTGCAAGTCGTGAAACCGAAGCTTTGGTTGCAGAAATGATGGCGGCCAATGCAGATTTGAAATTGACGCGTATTACCGTAAGTGAAGCGGGTGCATCAGTTTATTCTGCAAGTGAGCTGGCTTCACAAGAGCTTCCAGAACTTGATGTGTCGATTCGTGGTGCAGTTTCAATTGCACGCCGTTTGCAAGATCCATTGGCTGAACTTGTTAAAATTGATCCAAAATCAATTGGTGTAGGTCAATATCAACATGACGTGAATCAGACTGGTTTGGCAAAAACACTGGATGCAGTGGTTGAAGACTGTGTGAACGCTGTTGGTGTAGATGTGAATACAGCTTCTCCTGCAATTCTTGCTTATATTGCAGGTCTGAATAAATCGATTGCACAGCAAATCGTGGAATACCGTAAAGAAAACGGTCGTTTTGATAACCGTCAGGCATTGAAAAAAGTACCACGTTTAGGCGAACGTACTTTTGAACAATCAGCAGGTTTCTTACGTGTTCAAAATGGTTCAGAGCCATTGGATGCATCTGCTGTTCACCCTGAAAGTTATGGCTTGGTGGAAAAAATTGTTGCGGCAAAAGCAACTACGGTAAAAGACATTATTGGCAACACTGAAATCATTCGCCAAGTGAAGGCAGATGAGTTTGTTGATGACAAATTTGGTTTACCGACTATTCAGGACGTTTTAGCTGAATTGGAAAAACCAGGCCGTGACCCACGTCCAGAGTTCCGTACTGCGAAGTTCCGTGAAGACATTACTGAGGTTGCTCAACTGACTGAAGGCATGCAGCTTGAAGGTGTGGTAACCAATGTGACCAACTTCGGTGCTTTCGTTGATGTGGGTGTACACCAAGATGGTTTAGTCCATATCTCTGAACTTGCTAATGAATTTGTATCTGATCCACATAAAGTAGTGAAACCAGGTCAAATCGTACAAGTACGTGTGATGCAGGTTGACGTGGAACGTAATCGTGTCAACTTGAGTATGCGTGCAGAAGGTTCTGCACCAGCGAAAGCAGCGCGCCCGCAACGTGCTCCGCAAGAGCGTACTGAGCGTAAGCCACAGGGTCAACGTCCACCACGCAAAGAAGGTGACTTTAAACGCCCACAACATAACAAGCCGAAATCTGATAAACCTCAAGAGCAAAAAATTGGTGGTTTAGGTGCGTTGTTATTACAAGCTGGGATTAAAGGTTCTAAATAAGTTGTATTAAGTCTTTAATCTAAACCTCTCAGAAATTCTGGGAGGTTTTTTTTCGCCATACGTACCATACAAAAAAAGTCAGAATGACTAAACTAAATGGATAAAAGAACGCACCATTCTCCCGTTCAGTAAGCGTAGGCTGAGCATTGTTTAACTGTCGGATATCTATGGTTTTATAGTCATCTAATACTGAAGGAAATAATACATATTCTCTTGTGGTCTCTTTAAATGTAGAAGTAGATTTATAACTCAAACCTACTAATATTGGAGTTTGATCGCTATATATAGCTAATTCTTTTTCACCTATCTTCCAAGGAAAAATCAGCCCTAAAAATGGTGTAATGATTGCTAGAATTAAGCCAGCTAAAGCGCCATATTTAAGTAGTTTCTTTAGTAACTCTTTCATTTTAAAAAGTCTAATGTGAAGGCTATGATATACGAGCCCTACTTTAGTGATTCCTCATTAATAAACAAGTATGACAATCTGATTTTGCTTGATCACAAACATGTATTTTCTATTTCTTATAAATTTATTTTTACTCAGTTATTTCCAATCTATTAAAAAGATTTTCAAAACAAATTTACATCCAAGATGAGGTGAATCTTAAGATCAACAAAAATAGGTTTAAATCGATAAATAAATATACAACGTTATAACGTAACCAAACTTTAAACCTCGCACTTTGTCAGACAATATCATGCAAGCCTTAAAGTAGGGAAAAACACTTTCAGGCAGTAAAAATTAATTATTTTTTATTATAAATGGTTGCCTTATGACAAGTTTAACACTGAAAAATAGATTCCATTTAAATGACCTCCTCTCCGGAGTTGTCGTTTTTCTCGTGGCCTTGCCTTTATGTCTAGGTATTGCTTTAGCCTCTGGAGCGCCCATTATTTCAGGCATTATTGCTGGAATTGTTGGCGGCATTATTGTCGGGCTGCTGAGTGGCTCTCACATCAGCGTTTCGGGTCCGGCAGCAGGACTGACTGCGGTCATTCTGGTACAACTGGATCAATTAGGCGGCAATTATGCCGCTTTTTTATTGTGTATCGTCTTTGCCGGGATTTTACAGATTTTATTTGGGCTCTTTAAATTGGGCTTCTTTGCAAATTTTATTCCCAATAATGTGATCTTGGGATTACTGGCTGCAATTGGCGCAATTCTGATAGTAACTCAATTGCCTTATTTATTCGGTTTATCCAACTTTTCTTGGGATATGTTATGGACCAGTACACCGAGTGACTTGGTTCAGCATTTTGATCTGGGCGCTGCCTTAATAGGTCTGCTGAGCCTATTTTTGATTCTAGCTTGGGATAGCAGTCCATTGAAAAAACTGGCTCTACCATCTGCCTTGATTGCTGTTGTACTGGCTGCTGGTTTAAATTTTATTTTAATTCATATTGGTTCGCCGTGGGCGGTGCAAACCGATAACCTGATCCAATTGCCTAATATCTTAGAGGCGCCTCAAGAGGTGCTGGTTTTCCCTGACTTTACTTATCTGGCTGAGCCATTGATTTACACTGGTGCGGTCACTTTAGCCATCGTGGCTTCATTAGAAACATTATTGAATCTGGAAGCGGCAGATAAACTGGATTCACAAAAAAGATCGTCTCCACCCAATCGTGAGTTGTGGGCACAAGGGGCGGGCAATATTGTGTCGGGTTTGATTGGTGGAATGCCAGTGACATCGGTGATTGTACGCAGCTCGGTCAATGCCAATACAGGCGCACGTAGTAAATGTTCTACCATCATTCATGGGGTACTTTTGTTATTGGCGGTCTTGTTCTTTGTGCCATTGATGAACATGATTCCGCTATCTGCGCTGGCTGCTATTTTGATTTTGACGGGTTTTAAGCTTACTCATCCAAAATTATTTAAGCAGTTATATCAGAAAGGCTGGAAACAGTTCTTACCTTTTATTATTACGCTGGTTGCAATTTTACTGACAGATTTATTGACTGGCATCGTAATCGGTTTGCTGACCAGTAGCGGCTTCATTCTCTATGGTAATTTTAATAAAGGCGTACGGGTTTATAAAGAAAAGCATTTGCATGGCATCGTGACACGTATTGAATTACCTTCACAAGTGACCTTTTTGAACCGTTCTGCATTGATCTCAGCCTTGGAACATGTGCATAAACATCAGCAGTTAATTATTGATGCAACTCAGTGTGATTCGATTGATCCAGATATTTATCAAGTGATTCAGGACTATCAGAATGAAACTGCCAGTAAACGTCAGATTGATCTAAAGCTCATCGGATTTAAGCAACATTATCAGGATGTCGATGAAGCAGCATTGGATATTTATATCAGTACCCGAGAACTGCAACGTAAATTAAGCCCGCAAGAAGTGATCGCATTACTCAAAGAGGGAAATGAACGTTTTGTGAAAAATGAACGTCTGCAACGGGATATTTATCGCCAGATCCGAGTGACTGCGGATGAAGGACAGCACCCGATTGCAGCGGTACTGGGCTGTATGGACTCGCGTGCCCCGACCGAGATGATCTTCGATGTCGGTATTGGCGATTTATTCAGTTTAAGAATTGCTGGGAATATTGCTGGGCAAAAAGTACTAGGTTCGCTTGAGTTTGCCTGTCAGGCCAAAGGTTCCAAGGTGATTCTGGTTTTGGGCCATACCGATTGTGGTGCTGTCACCAGTGCCTGCCAATTACGTTTGCAGCATAAACAGGTTGCCGATGTCCCAGAGATGCCACATATTCAGTATGTACTGGGACCGCTGATGCATTCGGTCGACAGTGTCTATGACATCATGCAGCCGCGTGATTTGAGTAAGGCCTTTATCAATCAGGTGACGGCGATGAATGTTCACTACAATATTCAATACATCATTACCCATAGTCCAGTATTGAGAGAGATGCTGGAGCGAGGTGAAATTGCAATTGTCGGGGCAATTTATGATGTTAAAACAGGTCATGTCGAGTTTCTGGATAGCTGATCTTTAAAGCTAAAAAAGCGCCTGTTATGAGGCGCTTTTTTTATTTGCGCTGTGATAGATCTATTTTTTGTCTCTTGAATTGGAATTTTATCGAGTGAAAAGGAGAATAAAGTCTTACGCAATTTTGTCTTAGGCGTAGAATAGCCTGAATAAACAGCAATTTTATTCTATAAATTTCATTCAATCGCGCTAACCTGACATGATGCAAAAAATTCAAAGGAGGTCGTGATGTCGCGTAGACCTCGGGAACAAGTTGATTACTTACACCTAGAAGAACTGGGTGGGCTGGAAATGCTGAAAGCAAGTTACTATCAGCAGGAGTTTTCACGACATGTTCATGAAGGATTTTGTATTGGTGTGATTGAAGAGGGTGCACAACGCTTTTATCGTACAGGCGGCAATCATGTAGCACCACAGGGCGATATTATTCTGGTCAATGCCGATGAAGTGCATACGGGATCTTCGGCTGTCGACACGGGTTGGCGTTATCGGGCGATTTATCCGACGCCTGAAGTGTTTAATGAACTTACTCGAGATTTGGCCACTGTTCATGGCACTGCGCCGTGGTTTCGTGAAGCAGTCCTGCATGATGAAGGTTTGGCTCAACAATTCCGCATATTATTTGATTTACTTGAACAACCGAATAATACCTTATTAAAACAGACCTTATTCTTGTCTACGATTGCATGGCTGGTGTCCAAATACAGTCAGGTCAAACCGCATGTGACCGACTTGAGCAATGCCAAGCAACGAATCCTCAATATTAAAGAACTGATGGCAAGTATGCCTGAGCAAGAGTTTTCCTTGGCTGAGCTGGCAGAAATGGCCAATCTGAGCCAGTGGCATTTCTTGAGACAATTTAAAAAGCATGTCGGATTGTCACCGCATGCATGGTTGGTACAGGCGCGTTTGCAGAAATCGCAAAGATTATTAAGACAAGGACTGAATTTATCTGAAGTATCACAGCAATGTGGTTTCTCGGATCAAAGTCATTTTAGTCGTCATTTCCGTCAGACCTTTGGTATTACCCCCGGCGGTTATATTGCCTATCTCAAATAAAACAGCAATTTTATACAATTCTCCTGAATCAAATTTTGGCATAGTCACACTGTCTTTGATCAACGATTGTGATTTTGATGTTAACTGACAGCGTAACTGATGACACACCCATGACCGTAACGCGGGCATTTTTTAATGGTGTCGTCAAAATATTGCCGTTGTGTTTTGCCGTGTTACCGTGGGGTTTACTTGCAGGTTCTATGGCAATTCAGGCTGGGCTAACCACCTTACAGGCGGTGGGGATGTCGGCGCTGGTCTTTGCAGGTGCAGCGCAATTAATGACTTTAGGTATGGTGATGGCAGGGACACCTGCCTTAACGATCATCATCTCCGTCTTTTTAATCACGACCCAGCATTATCTATATGCACTCTATCTCCGTGAAGATATTTCCAGACAGCCTTTAAAGCATCGTCTCATGTTGGGCTTTTTACTGACCGATGAACTCTTTGCCGTCAGTATTAAAAAACAGCAGCACTATATATATTACTTGCTGGGTGCAGGCAGTTGCTTTTATCTATGCTGGGTCTTGTTCAGCCTGTGTGGTGTATTGTTGGCAGCTTCGGTGCCCAATCTGGATCAATATCATTTAGATTTCTCTATTGTTGCTACCTTTATTGCCATCGTGATTCCGTTTATTAAGAACCTGAATACACTGGTGGGAGTATTGGTATCCGTGATTCTGACCATCATTTTCTTGAGTCTAGGCATTAAAAGTGCAGCGATCTTGGCTGGTGTGATTGGCATGTTGACGGCAACCTGTTTACAGAATCTGCGGGAGCGTGCGGCATGAGTTGGTTTCTTCTGATTATTCTGGCAATCGTCGTATTCATGAATCGCTATATTCTGCTGGAACCGAATATTCCATTACGTTTACCGAAATGGTTCCAACAGTCTTTACAGTATTCTGCGCCGTGTTTATTGACCGCGATTGCAACGCCGATAGTGTTTATGGATGAGCATGGTGCTTTTCGTAGCACCTTACTCAATCCCTATTTTCTGGCGACGCTGCTGACCATTGTAATTGCCTACAAGGTGAAGCATACCTTACTGACAATTATCTTGAGTCTGGCATGTTTTTACGGGTTGGTATTTTGGTTGCATTAAATGCTTGGGCTGTTAAATAAAGTGCCCAAGCATTTCATTTCTGGAGTTAGCGAGTGGTATAACCGCCATTTGCGAAAATGGTTTGGCCTGTAATCCACCAGCCATCTGTCACCAGAAAACGAACCAGAGGTTCAATATCTTCAATTTGGGTCAGTCCACCTAAGGCTGACGCAGACTTATGATAAGCCACGGCTTCTGGTGCTTCCTGACCATAGAAAAATGGCGTATCCATTGGGCCAGGTGCAACCGCAGTCACCGAAATGCCACGCTCGCCAAACTCTTTCGATGCAGCTCGGGTGTAGTGTTCTACTGGTGCTTTTAAGCCTTCATAAGTTGAATAAAGGCCCGTATAGGCAGCAAGTAAACTGGTCACAATGGTACAGATTTTTCCGTGCGGATTGAGATGACGACCTGCGGATTGAATGAAGAAATAAGCAATTTTATTGTTAATATCGTTCATCCCGTCAAACTCTTGTTCCGTGGTGTCCAGATATGCTTTTTTCAGGACACGCCCAACGGTATTGATAGCAATATCAACGCCAGCAAATTCTGCTTTGGCTTTAACAAAGAGTGCTTCAATATTCTGGATATCGGATAAATCTGCTTGCACCAAAATTGCTTTTGCCCCGAACGCCTGCACGGCCTTTAAAGTTTCTTCTGCATCCGCTTGCGTTGCCGCACTATTATAATGAATGAGTAAGTTTGCACCTTGTTCAGCAAACTTACGTGAAATTAAACCACCTAAGTTTTTGGCACCGCCCGTAATCAATACGGTTTTTCCTTTTAGAGCATGCTTTGACATTGATTTATCCTCGTCTTGTTTTGTATGAAAATCATGCTAATTGAATTTTTTTGTTTGAAATAGTTGTTAGGATTGAACTGATTGTGCAACAAAGTTGAATAATAAAATGGATAAGATTGACCGCTTAAAAATCTTTTGTTTAGTGGCAGAGAAGCAATCTTTTGCACAGGCTGCACTGCAACTGGGGTTGCCACGTTCTAATGTGACCTACGCAATACAAGCGCTTGAAAAAGAATATGAAGTGCTATTGTTCTATCGAACTACACGCAAAGTGTCTTTAACGCATGAGGGGAGTCTATTTTATGAGGAGGCGATGCGTCTGGTGACGCAATTAAAAGAGCTCAATCGGTTTAAAGCTCATGTGCGTAGTGCAGAAGGCAAGATCAGTATTGGCTTACCCAAACGGTTGGCGACACAGGTATTGATTGCTCACTTACTACATTTTTATCAGCGTTATCCCAAAGTCAAAGTGTTGGTCAATGGCAGTGATGATTTTTCCAATTTGATTGAGCAGCAACTCGATTGTGTGGTGCGGGTTGGGCAGGTGCAGGATGAATATCTACTGATTCGACCCATCACACAGACCCACATCTGGACATTAGCGGCACCGAATTATCTATCCGAATTTGGTGAGCCAAAGAGCTTTGAGGAACTCCAGCAGCATTACGCTGTGGACTATCATGTGGCGAAACATTATCGGGAATGGAGCGAATTGGTATTTCGGGATCAGCGAATAAAAATGCCGTATCGTTTATTGATTGAAAATACCGAAGCCTATATTCAGGCCGGCTTAGCAGGGATTGGTATTATCCAGATTCCTGAATTTGATGCTGCACCATATGTACAACAAGGAAGATTACAGCGCTTATTTATCGAAGTCCCAAGTTTGCAATTGCCAGTGAATATTTTGTTGACGGACCGTCAGTATCGCCCTAAATATTTTCAGGATTTTATTGAATGGCTGGATGAATTATTAAAAAGTCAGCTTTAGGCAATCACCTCAACTCAACTTTTATCTGAATAAAGCTTAAATGTTCAGGCAATAAAAAAGCATACCGAAGTATGCTTTTTTATTTTGACAAGGATTAATAGAGGCCGAGTAAGAACCCAACGCCTAAGATAAAGAAGCTAAATAGCCAGATCCAGCCAAATGAATAGCGTAAGTGACGTCCCATATCTGTACCTGCAAGACCCATGGCAAGCCATGTTGCTGGTGAGAATGGACTGACAAATGTTCCTGCGTTATTACCAATTGCCATGGCATAAACCACTGAATCAGCGCTTACACCAGCTGTTGCAGTCACTTCCTGAACAATTGGCAAAAGGGCAAAGTAGTAAGCATCGGTGCTGGTAAACAGGTCCATTGGAACACCCAATATACCGACCAGAATATGTAAGCTACCGACCCAAGTACTTGGTAAAATATGAATCAGATCCAGTGCGATGGACTTCAACATGCCTGATTCTGAGAGAATTCCCAAGAAAGCACCTGCAGCAAAAATGATTGCAACCATGCTTAATGCCTGAGGCGCATGACGGCTAATCACCGCCATTTGTTCTCTTGGTTTCGGGAAGTTCACCAGTAATACCAGTGATAATGCAATCATAAAGACATAGGGCGCTGAGAACAGACCAAAAGCCAGACAGATCACTGCAACAACAACCAAGCCGATGTTAAACCAGAATTTCTTAGGTTTTACTTCTTCTTGTACATCTTCAGCCATGTCAGCTGCCATGCAGTCTTGCTCAAAAGGTGTGGTCCCTAACGCTTGCGCTGCCAGAATACGTTTCTTTTCACGTAAACCCATCAATACCGCAAAGCCCATCATACCGACGACCCCGATGACCTGAACAGGAATCAGGCTACGCCAGAGTTCAGCGGCTTCAATACCCGTTACCGCAGAAGCACGGCCTAGCGGGCCACCCCACGGCACCATATTCATGACGCCCATGCTGCCAGCCATCAAAAGAAGCATCAGATAAGGACTCATACCCAGTTTGCGGTAGAGCGGGAGTAAAGCGGGGATAATAATGAGAAAAGTTGCTGCGCCAGAACCATCCAGATGGACAACGGCAGCAATCAGGGTGGTCATCACCGCAACAATCACCACATTGCCGCGGGTCATGCGTACCATGTTCCGGATCATTGGATCAAAGACATGTAACTCTTTTAAAATACTGAAAAACAAAATGGCAAATAAAAACATAGTGGCCACTTTGCTGACTTTTAATAGCCCTGCTTCAAAGAAACCAGAAATCTCGCTAATAGAAAAACCAGCAATTAAAGCCCCAATAAGTGGAACAATCGACATTGCGACGATCGGGCTGGTTTTGCCAGACATGAGTAACGCGACAATCGTTACAATAATTAGAATACCTATCAGCGTAAGCATTATTTACTCCCTTAAGCCGTAACCTCTTGCCATAAAAAAAGTGTTAAAAGTACACCAAAAATAAAAAAATAAAGCGCCGTCCATTATGCATAAAATCTTAAAATAAGCTTAAATTTAAGAAGAAAAACTACACGAAAAGATGAATAAATGAACAATTTGTTTAATTTATTGCAAAAATGGACTTTAAATGATGGGCAAAACTATCTGAAAAGTGGATAAGTTATCAGCATTTCCTTATTCGTATAATCAGGAGATATAGTCGAGTTCTTTGTGATGAAGTTAAGGATTATTTTTTTAATAACGACCTATTTTTTAGAACATCTGAATCAAAGCAAGTTAAAGATTTTGACATTATGAATTCTTTGTTTTAAAAATTAGAGTAATTACTCTAATTTGAGAAATGCAATGCAAATTGGCCGACAAATATGGATGACACGGACTTCAGGTGATTTAGCGTTAAGAGACCGTTTGGCGTTACTCCGTCATAGCTTATTTCCTGTTATTCAACAAACAATTAAAAGCTATGCCTTAGCACATCGTGACAAGGTGGATAAACAGCATGAGCTGAGTATCGCGGATCTCACATTACCTGATAGCGCAGATGTGCTACATGCCTTAGACCAAATGCAATCTTGCAGTACGGAGGCCTTACAGAATCATTGTCTTCGAACATGGTGCTATGCCAGTGCCTTTGCCAAAATACACCAACACCCATGTGATCATGAACTGTTAGCTGTCTCCTGTCTGTTACATGATCTGGGGATGACGACACAATATGATCAGCATCATGCAGATTGTCGTTGTTTTGCTGGACAAGGTGCTTATGCTGCAAAAGACTGGTCAATTCAACAAGGTTGGGAAGAAGGACGCGCTGATCAGCTTTTTGATGTGATCAGTATGCATATGAATCCATATGTTGGACTTGAGGAAGGTGTTGAGGCTCATTTATTACAACAAGCTGCTAGCTGTGATGTGATTGGAAGCCGTGGCTTTGAGTTTTCAAAACAGTTTAGACAGCAATTGCAGCAAAAATATCCTCGTCTCGATTTTAATCGGATCATGATTGAATTTACGCAACAAGAAGCACATAAACGGCCCCGATCCCGTACTGCAATGATTGTACAGAGCGGTTTTAAACAGTTGGTGAATTTAAATCCTTACGTGTAATAAGCCAAAATAAAAAAACCACTCTTGCCTAAACAAAAGTGGTTTCTCAGTATTTTGAATCGAATTTATTTAGTGGTCATGTTCCAGATATTCTGGTTTCTTCGGTAATGCCCAACTACAGAAGAAGCAGATTGTCAGCATGATAATCACATAAATAAAGAAGATATTTTCAATGCCTGCATCTTTAAAGAGTAATGCAACCGAAGGTGCTGAACCACCAAATAAGGCATTACCCACTGCATAAGAGAAGCCAACGCCTAAGGCACGAACATGCGGAGGGAACATTTCTGCTTTCACCAAACCACTGATCGAGGTATAGAAGCTGAGCAGCATCATCAAGAAAATCAGCAATAAGGTAATAATGACAGGCGAATCAACAAAGCTTCGCATACCTGTCACCATCACTGGATAGATAAAGATTGCGCTGAGTAAACTGAAAGCCAGCATGGAAGCACGACGGCCAATTCGGTCTGAAAGCATACCAAACAAAGGTTGCGCCAACATGAAGACAAACAATGCTGTTGTCATGATGAAACCAACGGTTTTGCCATCCATACCAATGTTGGTCAGATAAGTTTTAGAATAAACAGTAACAACATAGAAGGTTAATGAACCCGCAGAGGTATAACCTACTACCAGCAGGAAGGTTTTCCAGTGCTGTTTAAGTAAGGCAACTAAACTACCTGATTCCTCACGTTCCGCATCTTCATGCGATAAGGTTTCTTCTAAACGACTACGCGCCAGTAAAGACAAGATCGCAGCAATACCACCAATCACGAATGGGATACGCCAGCCGCCATCATTCAATTGCTGTTCAGTCATAAAGCCAAGCAAGATAACCCCGAGTAAGCTTGCGAGTAACTGACCGCCTGAGAGTGTGACGTATTGAAATGAAGCAAAGAAACCGCGTTGTCCTTTTAACCCCAGCTCACTCATGTAGGTGGCTACCGCACCATATTCACCACCGACAGAAAGACCCTGCAATAAGCGAACCATCAGGAGCAAGAAGGGTGCCCACATACCGACTTGATCATACGTTGGTAATGCTGCAAAGAGGAATGAACTCAACGCCATCAGGCAGATAGAAATCACCATGGACTGTTTACGACCGCTACGGTCAGCGATACGTCCAAATAACCAGCTACCAATTGGACGCATAAAGAAGCTAGCAGCAAATACACCCCAGACATAAATCGCTTTCGTGGTTGGCTCCATATCTGGTGCAGTTAATGCATGCGTAAAATAAGCAGCAAAGACGGCATAAATATAGAAATCAAACCATTCAACCAAGTTCCCTGATGCCGCACCGACAATACCTTTGATGCGACTTCTTTTTTCTTCCTTGCTATATACCTGACTCATATACGTTCCTTTTCAACCAAGCAAGATTCTGTAACTGAATCTTTACAGAATGTTATATACCGCTAAAGAAGCATGAAAATGACACTATTTTGTATGCTTTTTATGAATACATTTTTGTATGCGGAGAATATGCGTGATTTTGAGCTAAATCATTGACAGATATAGGATGTCAGAATGGTCAATATATAGGTTTTAATCTTTTAAAAAGCAAATAATTGAGTGCTACACAGAGATAATATTTTTAGGCATCTCACTGAATTTATGTAAGTGGATTGTAAAAGAACCATTTTGGTGCACGGTATTGCACTATTTCTTTGAAATTAATTGAATGGCTATGTGGAGGCTGAATTCTAGTCAATGTATTAAAAATGGATATCCTCTAATTGGGTTATAAACAGACCAAATCGTTAGGGCTGGTGATTAAATCAGCGAAGCTGTGGATAAGTTTTAGTTTATACACACGCTTAATCGTTCTTTTTGTTGGACGTTTTTTCATCAGTCTGTCATTTCAGTTTTGGTGCCACATCGCATTGGCGACTAAGGGAATTTTAAAAGATATGACTTTGACTGTTTTGTTGGAGAAATCATGTCAGAACAGTCTTCAATATTGTCCTCTAACTTTTAAAAATAATCATTCGAATGATGGAATCGGGCAGTCTGCTCGTAATGGACACGGCTTTCCTTGGGTCAGTTTGCTGAGCATGGTTCTGATTTGATAAAGCTGGGCAATTTTTTCATCAATGAGATTCAGCTTTTCTTGAACAATTGTTCGAACTTGTGCCGCGGGAATTTCGTCTTGCGCCGTCATTGCTAAAATTTGTTTAATTTCATTTAGTGTATAACCCAGATTTTTAGCAGAGCGAATGAGTTGTAGTTGTTGTAAGGTTTGTTCCGGGTAATCTTTATAGCCATTATTGCAAGTAATAGACTGGATCAGTTGCATTTTTTCATAAAAGCGAATGGTATCTCGGCTTAAATCTGCCTGTTTAGCCAACTGTCCAATCAACATGGTGAGCATCCTTTATTATTTTAAAAAAGTGGCGTATCAACCACTTGACCATTGAGTGTACTCCATCCTTTAGCCTGTGCCTACATTCAATCAAAAGGCAAGTGAAATGGACACTAAAAACTTAAGCATTCAGCGGAATAGACAAATTGCATTGGTTGCAGGCGCAACTGGATTTATTGGCCGATATTTAGTTTTGGAGCTTTTGAAAGAGGGGCATTCGGTCTTTGCTTTGGTTCGGAATCAAGCTGAGCAGCAAGAAACACTGACGCATTGGCTTACCCAGAAAAATGTATCTTTGCATCACCTAGCTTTTATTCAGGGAGATGTCACTCAGGCAAATCTTGCTATTCATCCGCAAGATTGGGAAAAGCTAAAATCTGTGAATACTTTATATAATAGTAGCGCGTTGTTTGCATGGAGTCTGGGTATGCAGCAAGCACGGGCTGTTAATGTTGAAGGCGCATTGAATTTATTGACTTGTGTACATCAGCATTGTGACTTAAAACGGGCAGTGCATGTGTCTGGTTATATGCTAACGCTGCTTGACCATTTACAACAGGCAGGCGTCTGTCTCGAACAGTCTGACAAGACGGAGTGGCAAGCTGTTTATCAGCGCTTAGGTGCCTATGAAGCCTCTAAGATAGAAGCGCATTTTGCATGGATACAATGTGCACAGCACTTATCTGTGGACTGGACTGTGATCCATCCAGCGACTGTGTTAGGGGATGATATTTCAGGTGAAATTCCTTTAAATCAACCGATTGCCCAAATGGTTGATTTGCTGAAACGCAAGAAAATGAGTGTACTTCCTGCAACAGTACAGCATTATCTACCTTTGATTCGTGTCGATGATTTATGTCAGATAATGGTAAAGGCATCGCTGGATCAGGATTTGGCAAACCAAGCAATGTTAGTCGTCAGCGAACATCATCTTGCTCTGCATCAATTGACCCATTTGATTGCGGACCAGTTACAGGTCACTGCACCTACACGACATGTCCCGATTGGCTTATTGACGTTCATTTTAAAATGGCAATGGTTGGCGAGAAAGCTGGAATTATCTACGGAAATGTTAAATTTCCTTAGAACTGAGCCTTTGGAACAAACAGTTTTACAGCAATTTCAGCAGCGGTGGCAGATTTCAACGGGCAATCTCGAACAAGCAATTCGTAAAACCACTGACTGGGTTAATCACACGACTCATTCCTGATTTATTAAAAAAAACAGCCAATCAAAAGATTGGCTGTTTTACTCAACTCGAAAAAAGAGATTACCAGTGTTCACCTGGGAACAAGCGGGCATAAGCACGTTGAACCAGATTGAGTTTTTCTTGTTTGCCGACAGAAGCGGTAGAGCTCGGGAACAGGTTATAGCCAATCGACATGAGGATATTGTTGACATCTGGTGCAATCGCATAAGTAATCGAAGCAAGGCGACCTAAGTTGGTTGCGATTTTCTTCGGACGTTTTACGATGGCATAAGCAATCAGGTCAGCAGCTTCTTCTGGTGAAAGCGTAGGCACATATTTATAAATCTTGGTTGGCGCAATCATTGGCGTGCGTACCAAAGGCATATAAATAGAGGTAATTGCAATTTTATGTGAATGCACTTCAGCAGATAAACAACGGCTAAATGCATCTAAAGCTGCTTTTGATGCAACATAGGCCGAGAAGCGAGTGGCATTGGCAAGCACACCAATCGAGCTGATATTAATGATCTGACCATCTTTGCGTTGCATCATGTGCGGCAAGATGTTGAGAACCAGACGAACTGCACCGAAGTAATTTAACTGCATAGTACGTTCGAAGTCATGGAAACGGTCAACCGACTCATGCACAGCACGACGGATTGAACGACCTGCATTATTTACAAGAATATCAATATGATCGACCGCAGCCAAAATTTCTTTTGAAACTGCATCAATTGATTCCATCTCGTTAAGATCACATGGAAAAACAGAGGCTTTTCCACCCTCAGCTTCGATTTCTGCTTTCACCTCATCTAACTTCTCCTTGGTGCGAGCGAGCAATAAGACGTGGGCACCTGCTTGCGCAAGATATTTTGAAACTGTTAAACCAATACCACTTGATGCACCAGTGACAATGATTGTTTTACCGTCGACTTTTTGCTGAAAAAGTTTTTTGAGTTTTGCATTCATGTAAGTATCCTACATTCATCACGAATAATGCTGTTGTGTGCAATGCTGTCCTATATCGCTTAACACTGCAATTTATTTTGGTCTAATATTAACCGATCTTTTTGGTTTGTCTAGTGTAAATATCTGAAAAATAATAGATTTTTTAGAGTAAAAACTCTAAAACAAGGTCTTGTATTAGTTGAAAAAGCAATCATATTTTTAAAGTTTTGCACAAAAAATAAGCTCCTGTTCTGGGGCTTGTTGATTTCATTAAAATTAAACTTGGGCAAGGGCCTGTTCAAGATCTGCAATCAGGTCATCAACATGCTCGATCCCGATCGATAAACGGACTAAATCTTCACTGACACCCGCTGATTTTAGCTCCTCTGCATTGAGCTGGCGGTGGGTTGTGGTTGCAGGATGGCAAGCCAGACTTTTGGCATCACCGATATTGACCAAACGGGTAAATAACTGCAATGCATCAATAAAGCGAGTGCCACCTTGTAAGCCATCTTGTACCCCAAAAGAGAGGATGGCAGAAGGTTTACCTTTCACATACTTTTGTGCCAAATGATGCTGTGGATGATCTTTTAGACCCGCATAATTCACCCATTTTACTTTTGGATGTTGTTTTAGATATTCAGCAACTTTTATGGCATTTTCAGTATGACGTTCCATACGCAGATTTAAAGTTTCCAGTCCTTGCAAGATCAGGAACACGCTGAGCGGACTGATTGCAGCCCCTGTATTACGTAACGGCACCACACGGGCACGAGCGATAAAGGCTACTTCACCTAAGGCTTCGACATAATTCACGCCGTGATAGCTTGGATCAGGCGTATTCAAAGCCTTAAAGCGCTCAGGATATTTGCCCCAAGGGAATTTGCCACTATCGACAATTATGCCTCCGATGCTGTTGCCATGTCCGCCAATATATTTGGTTAGGGAATGAATCACGATATCAGCACCGAACTCGAAGGGCTTTAATAACGCAGGGGTGGCCACCGTATTATCAACAATCACAGGCACGCCGTATTCATGTGCAATCTTGGCAATGGCTTCAAGGTCAATAATATTACCAAGTGGATTACCAATCGACTCAACAAAGACCAGTTTGGTTTTGTCGTCAATAATCTGGCGTAAGGCCTCTGGATTTTGATAATCGAAGAAACGCACCTCAATGCCTTGTTTTGGTAAGGTATGTGCAAATAGATTGTAGGTTCCACCATATAAGGTTGAGACCGATGCAATATTGTCACCTGCTTCGGCAATGGTTTGAATCGCGTAGGTAATAGCAGCCATGCCTGAGGCTAAAGCCAAAGCGCCAATGCCACCTTCCAGTGCTGCAATGCGTTGTTCGAGTACGGCAGTGGTTGGGTTCATAATGCGGGTATAGATATTGCCCTGAACTTTTAAGTCAAATAGGTCTGCACCATGTTGTGTATTATCAAAGGCATAAGAGGTCGTTTGATAAATCGGCACGGCCACAGCTTTGGTGGTGGCTTCTGGTGAATATCCCGCATGAATGGCTAAAGTTTCATCTTTATAGGTCATGATTACATCATCTACGTGAGTTAAATAATCATCGAGTCTAGCCTATATTTTATCCAGAATGATGCATAAATTTTGCGCTCTATAGTGTTTTTAGTGATATAGCACGGTTGATCTGAAGCAGATGAATTTTTTATCCACTGTAAATCATTCAGGCCTGTAATGTCTTGAAAAAGAAAATCCTTTGTTGAAGCCAAACAAATGCCAACTTAACTTCAAGTCAATGGGGTTTCAGCGTATAATATGCCAGATATTTTTTCGCTTATTTGCGATGTACTGGTTTTTCAATTGAGGAGTCCTGCGTGGCCCAATATATTTATACGATGAACCGAGTGTCTAAAATGGTTCCGCCGAAGCGCGAAATCTTAAAAGACATCTCTTTATCATTTTTCCCAGGCGCAAAAATTGGTGTGCTTGGTTTGAACGGTGCAGGTAAGTCAACCCTTCTCCGTATTATGGCTGGCGTAGATAAAGATTTCTCAGGTGAAGCTCGTGCACAACCAGGAATCAAAATCGGTTACTTAGAACAAGAGCCACCACTTGATCCAACTAAAGACGTTCGTGGTAACGTTGAAGATGGTGTACGTGAAGCACTTGATGCTTTAGAACGTCTTGATCAGGTTTTTGCTGAATATGCTGAACCAGATGCTGATTTTGATGCGCTTGCGAAAGAGCAAGAAAAATTAGAATCAATCATCCATGCATGGGATGCACACAACCTCAATAACCAGCTTGAAATTGCTGCTGATGCATTGAACCTTCCAGCGTGGGATGCCGATGTATCATTGCTTTCAGGTGGTGAGCGTCGTCGTGTTGCATTGTGCCGTTTATTACTTTCTAAGCCAGACATGTTGCTTCTAGACGAACCGACGAACCATTTGGATGCTGAATCAGTATCTTGGTTAGAACGTTTCTTGAAAGATTTCCCTGGCACAATCGTTGCGATTACGCATGACCGTTATTTCTTGGATAACGTGGCTGAGTGGATTCTTGAACTTGACCGTGGACATGGTATTCCTTACCAAGGTAACTATTCTTCTTGGTTGGAACAAAAGAATGCCCGTCTAGAGCAGGAACAGAAACAAGAAGAATCTTTTGCTAAAGCATTGAAAAAAGAACTTGAATGGGTTCGTTCAAATGCCAAAGGCCAGCAAAAGAAAAACAAAGCGCGTATGGAACGTTTTGAAGAGCTTAACTCTAAAGAATTCCAACAACGTAATGAAACATCTGAAATCTACATTCCACCTGGCCCACGTTTGGGTAACAAAGTTGTGGAAGTGGAAGGGATCAGTAAATCATTCGATGGTCGCTTACTCTATGAAAACCTGACTTTCACTGTACCTCCTACAGCGATCGTGGGTATCGTTGGTCCAAACGGTGCGGGTAAAACCACCTTATTCCGTATGATGACTGGCGAACAGCAACCGGATACGGGTACTGTGACTTTAGGTGAGTCAGTTAAAGTGGCTTACGTAGGTCAGATTCGTGACACCTTGGATAACAACAAAACGGTTTGGGAAGAAGTTTCTGGCGGTTTAGATATCCTGAAAATTGGTGATTATGAAATCGCATCACGTGCTTATATCGGTCGCTTTAACTTTAAAGGTCAAGATCAGCAAAAACGTGTAGGTGAATTGTCAGGTGGTGAACGTAACCGTTTACAACTTGCGAAGATCTTGCAGATGGGCGCAAACGTGATCTTACTGGATGAGCCATCGAACGATTTGGATATCGAAACTTTACGTGCACTTGAGGATGCAATTCTTGTATTCCCAGGTACAGTCATGGTGGTATCGCATGACCGTTGGTTCCTTGACCGTATTGCAACACACATCTTGTCGTTTGAGAACGAACAGCCAGAATTCTACACAGGTAACTATGCAGAATACGAAGCTTACCGTCAGTCACGTTTAGGTGATGATGCATCTCAAAAACGGACAAAATACAAAAAAATTACGGGTTAATCTTCCGTGAATAAAAAACCAGCCTGAGGGCTGGTTTTTTTATTTTATAGGTCATCAAAAATATTAAGGAATAAGGATCTAAAATTTCCTAAAGTCATTGAATTTATACTTATATTTTTAATTTATTAAGATTAATATTAAGGCTCAACTTATTAAAAGGTAAATATACCTTTCTGGAAAATTATGAAAAAAATTAAACTTTATTCTATTGCCTTAGGGGTAGCTGTTGCGACGCAACTTACTGGATGTCTTTCAGTAAAATCTTATGTTGATCCAGCTTATAAGTCTGTTACCTATTCGGATATTAAAAGACCCGCTCAACCTATTCCTGTAGTTTTAACGACTGAATTTCAGAGAAATGGAGTGGTTATTCCAAAAGCAGGTAAAGAATTACAATCGGCAGTCGAGCGCAGTTTAAGAGCAACGGGTGTATTTTCTCCAATAGCTCAATCTAATGGCGATAAGCAGGCAAAATTACATTTAACCGCGAATAATGTGGCTGATTTGGGTGAGGCAGCAGGCAAAGGCGTTTTAACAGGTTTGACTTTTGGTGCTGTTGGTAATGCAATTGCTGATAAATATGAGTTTAAATTTAACTATATTGATGCGCAAGGCAAAGAAACATCTCAACGTTACCCTCATATGATTTTAACAACAGTTGGAAATAAAAAAGCTCCTGTTGAAAACGTACAACCAATGTCGATCAATGAAGCATTCAATAAAGTTGTTGATGATGTTGTAATACGTTTTTCTTATGATCTACAAAAACAGCAGTAAATATTTAGGCTGAATAAATAAGCCATTTGTAATTATATTCTGCCACCTAATATTTAGATAAAAACCAGCCTTCAGGTTGGTTTTTTTATATTCATTAAAAGTTGGGTAGATCAGCAGGGTATATAAAAAAGCCAATGCTCGACGTTTAATTATTAAATTCACCACGTAAGTCAGACCACATCAGTGATGGAACAACGGTAATCACATCGAAAGTCATGGCAAATGGATACAGCGCCATGCGGGTCGCCTTTTTGACAGGATGCTTTTTGGTAATTTTATTTTCCTGTTGCAGAATAATTGGATAAGGTTGCGCCAGTGCCTTCTCAACTTTTTTAGCTTCTTGCGTCTGATAGAGTTGGCCTTTGAAGAAAATATTGATATACGGATAAGGCGCTGTCTGTTGATTGTGAATAATATTAAAATTTTGTCTAAAGCCTAGAGACTTTAATAGATCTTTTTGCGCGTCATTTAAATCTACCATACGTGTGTTATAACGAATCTGTAATACGCCATGAAAATGACTCGGATCATCCATCGTCAGTACCAGTGGGGAAGGACTGGTCAGACTCCGTTGATCTGCTGGAATCGCATGTAGTAATTTGGACAGCTCGGCGCTACCATCGGTCATTAAATAATTGAAATCCTGACCAATAAAAACAATACCTTGTTCTTGCTGGTTCTCAACAGCCTGTCCTAAAGCAAGGATTTGATCTTTTGCTAAAGTGATAGTCTCGGTTCGTGTGGTTTCATTAGGAAGTGCCTGTGAAAGCAATGTCGTAGCACAAGCACTCAAGTTTAAACAGGCGACAGCAATCAGGGCAAAAAATAATTTATGCATTATGGTAACTCAAATCAGAAATTCATTTTTCTAAAGAAAAAACTTTTTTAAATCAGTCTTAAATTGACCGAACATTGTTTTGTAATTTTATTACATTGGCATCGCTTGCTATAGTGCCTTTGTGCAATTTACTGTAATGGTGCGCTGTTGCAACGTTCGATCGTTTTTATGACCCTCTTGCTAAGCTTGTTCATGTTCCAAGGTTTCTGGAATGTGGCGGCAGCATTTTGCGCGCATGAAAAGTCGGGCCAGCACAGTGAACTCAACCATTTTGGGCATCATGCTCCTGAAAAGAATCATGTTTCCGCAACGCATTCATCTTCTGCTGTTCAGGATAATGCGAATGTCGCCTCATCTTTAAATTTGCAAGATCATCATGATCATTTACCATCCTGCTCTTATATGGTGGTGATGCAAACCCAGCAACCGTGGAATGCCCCTGTTTTGCGGTCGCATGAGATCGAACACAATTATGACTGGTCTAACGCTTACCAGTCACCGCACTTATCCGGATTAAATCCGCCTCCGATATTGACCTCGCTATAGGTGAGGTAGCCCAAAATAACTCACTAGAAATATATCTATTTCAATGGGTTATTTGTCCTTAATGAAACGCTTAAAAGATTCGAATATGTATTGATCATCAGTGCATTCTTGAGATTTTTAGCATCTCCAAGTTGTTTCTGAATCAAGCGTTTATTGAAGATGAATTCACCCTCACTCTATTTCTAAATGATGGAAATGGAGCATGAATCCACAGATTTAAATAAGGTGAATGTTATGTCTTTTAAATTAAATACAGCAGTATGTGCTTTGGTTTTATTAGTTTCAGCAAGCTGGACCAATGCAGATGGTGGTTTGATTTTTCTGGAAAAGAATTTACAAGCTCAGCAACAAGCCAAAGCCAAGCTAGAAAATCATATTGAGCACAGGCAGTGTAAGCAGACGTGTAAATAAGTCATTTTAATGGGAATGGAAGCGGCTGAATAAGTTTGGTCGTTTCCTGCTTTTAAGCTGTGATCACATGATGATTTCGCCTTAAGCTGGGATTTTGTAGCTAAATCAGAACATGTAATTTTATTACATCTGCTTTACTTGCTATAGTTCATCCGAGCAATTTTTGTCTAAAGAGTAAACTTTGCGTCGTTCTACTATTTTCATCACCGTCTTGCTGAGTTTGTTCATGTTTCAGGGTTTCTGGAATGTGGCGGCAGCTTTTTGTGCGCATGAAAAATCGGGCGAGTACAGTTCATTCAATCATTTTGGGCATCATGTCCCAGAAAAGTCTCAAGTTTCTGCTCAGCATGTCGTTGTTGTCGATCAAGATGCTTCTGATTTGCCGATGCCTTTAAGTTTGCAGGATCATCATGATCACTTGCCGTCCTGTTTTCATGTGGTGGTAACGGAAGCCCAGCAACAACTGGATGAACCGATTTTACGAATGCATCAGGCAGAACAAAAATATTACTGGTCTAACTCGTATCAGTCCCCACATCTTTCTGGATTAAATCCGCCCCCTGTATTGACCCCGCTATAGGTGGGGTAGCCGAAAAATAGCCCACCGCAACCTTATTATTTGCGGGGCTTTATATGTCTTTAAATTTAAATCAGCGTATCTGTGCATTGCAAAAAAATGCATCAGATAATCATGCCCATTCATCCTCATTTAAATGGTCAGCGTTAGCATTTGCACTAACAGCTGTGCTTTTTAGCCAGTCTGCAACAGCAGCGTCTTTGCTTGATATCAATCATGCTTCGACCCCAGCGACACAGCGGAATGTGAACTTTGAACAAGTCTTGCAAGATGTGAAACAGCATCAGGCAGGTATTGGTGTCTGGCAAACCCAGCAAAGCATTGCCGAGGCCAATGTTAAACAAGCACGTTTATGGACAAATCCCAGTATTTCGATTCAGCAAACTGATTTTCGCTCAGGTAAAGATAAGGAGCTGGAATTTGGTCTTTCACAAAAGCTCGATGTTTTTGGCGAACGTCGCGCAGCGGTGAAACTCGCTGATGTGCAAGCTTCCCAAGTTGGTCTGAATCAAGAGCTATACGATGCGCAACTCGAATTAGCGGTGAAATATTTGTGGTCACAAGTCGTGGTTCTTGAGCTAGAGCATGACGTTGTTCGGGCACAGCTAAAAACCAGTCAGGCGACTTTGGATGCGACACGTTTAAGACTTCAGGCGGGGAGTATTGCACAGGTCGATTTAGACCGTACCTTGATGGCACATATTGAAAATCAACGGTTATTTCAGCAAACCGAACTGGCGCTGGCGACAGCAAAGCGTCAACTGGCAAATTTATGGGGCAGTACGGACAATCGTTTCTCTGCTCAGGCAAGCAATGTCTGGCCGCAACAAAAAGATTTGCAAGCTTATGTGCAGAACAACTTATTTGAGCGAGCGATTCAGCTCGATATTGTGCGACAAAAAGCCAATATTGATTATTTAAAAGTTTCTAACCGACCAAATCCGACGGTCAATTTAGGCATGGTACAAAGCAAAAGTGCGGAAACCAATTCAACGGATAACAAGTTCAGAGTCGGCATTGATATCCCATTGAATATTTTCAATCGCCAACAATATTCATTGCGCATTGCCAACGCAAAACAGGATTTGCTGGTCAAGCAGCAACAGTTTTATAAGCAACAAAACCTAAATGCCATTCAGACCTTAAGTGCAGAGTTGGCTGGCCTGAAACAACAGTTTGATCTGGTGAATCAGCGACAAATTCCATTGTCTGAAACGGTGCAGGAAAAAATGCTGCTCGGTTTCAAAGTGGGTAAATATGCCATTACCGATGTGCAGCAAGCCACCATGCAACTGCAAGAGCAACGCCTGAATAAAGTGCAGTTACTTAAAAGTGCATGGCAGAAACAGATTGAGGCAGAGAGTCTGGCACTGGGTATAGAACCTGGTGTGGTGAGTTCAAGCGATGCCTTAAATCAGATCAATCAAAACCTTTGGAAAGAGACCAGTAACCTTCCCGCTGTTGTAGGAGCAGAATAATGTCGACGAATCAATCTAAGAAACAGTGGTTTTGGGTCATCCTTGTCATGGTGGGAGGTTTGGTACTCAGTGCACTGCTATTTTTCTCTGGAAAAAATAAAACAGGAGAGGATGCAGCAGCTTCAAAGGAGCATGAGCATGCCGAAGGCGAAGAAGGGCATACTGAAGGGGAAGCTGGGCATGGTGATGAAAGTGAGGAAGGTAGCTTAAATCTGACGCCAAAACAGATGACTGAATATGGCGTTAAACTGGCTCAGGTGGGGGTCGGCGAAGTAGGGCAGCAATATGCATATCCTGCGAAACTGGTGCCGAATACCGATCAACAAGCCCATGTTTCTGCAACTTTTGCGGGACGAGTAGATAGTGTGAATGCTGCACTCGGCGAACAAGTAAAGAAAGGACAGGTTCTCGCGACTTTGTTTATTCCGGAACTGGTGGATCAACAAGCCAATTTAAGTATTGCTCAAGAAGCCTTAACGCTTGCCCAGCAAGATTATCAGCGTGAAAAGCAACTTTGGGAACAAGGCGTATCTGCACGTCAGGATTACCAGCGCGCTTATAATGCTTATCGTCAGGCTCAGATTCAGGTACAAGCGGCTCGTAGTCGTTTATCTGCTTTGGGAGCATCGAGTGGCAGTCAAGGTCGTTATGTATTGACTGCACCTTTAAGCGGGATTGTTAGTCTGAAAGATATTGTGGTGGGTGAGCAGATTACGCCAGATAAGCAATTGTTCGTGATTGACCAGCTTGATCAGCTTTGGATTGAATTTATTTTACCCAGCGTGAATAACATCAACATACAGCCAAACCAGCAGATCGAATTTAAGTCACTGCAAACCAGCAATACGTTTAAAGCACAAATTCAGACTTTAACCACAGCAGCAGATACCCAAACGGGACGTTTACAAGTACGCGCCAAAGTTCTCACACCTGCCAAAGAACTACGACCGAACTTGATGGTTAATGTTCTTTTGGATGGCACAGAGAAAAAACCAGTCCTGCGTGTTGCCAAAGCCGCGATTCAGCAGATCGAAGGTAAAACGACTGTTTTTGTAGCCAAGCAGGAAAAAGATAAATTGCATTTCACCCCAACCCCTGTACAACTGGGCAATTACTCAAGTGATGGGCAATGGGTCGAAATTCAATCAGGCCTGACTGAAAAACAGCAATATGTCAGTCAAGGCAGTTTCCTTTTGAAATCTGAGATGGAGAAGGGAGAAGCCGAGCATGGACACTAAAGATAATTTAGGACTTCCACCTGCGGAAGGTCTATTTGACCGTATTATTCAATTTTCCATTCGCAATGCGATTTGGGTGATGCTGTTTGTGGTGGCATGGATCGGCGTCGGCATTTATAGCTATCAAAAGCTTTCAATTGATGCCGTTCCTGACATTACCAATGTGCAGGTACAAATCAACAGTCAGGCAGGTGGATTTACTGCGCCCGAAGTTGAGCAACGGATTACCTATCCGATTGAAAATGCCATGTCTGGGATTCCAAATCTGGAGCAAACCCGTTCGATTTCCCGTTATGGTTTATCCCAAGTTACGGTGATTTTTAAAGACGGCACGGATATTTACTGGGCGCGTCAGTTGATCAATCAACGCTTGCAAGAGGCCAAAAGTGCCTTGCCTGACGATATTGATCCGCAAATGTCACCGATCTCCACAGGTTTAGGCGAGATTTATCAATGGGTGGTCAAGGCCGAACCAAATGCCAAAAAGGCTGATGGTACGCCGTATCAAGCGATGGATTTACGTGAAATTCAGGACTGGATTATTCGTCCTCAATTACAACGCGTCGCGGGTGTTGCCGAAATCAATAGCATTGGCGGTTATAACAAAACCTATGTGGTTTCTCCTGATCTGAAACGTTTGCAACAACTGCAAATTCCCTTAACAGACTTGCAAACGGTGTTGTCTGAAAATAACGAAAACCGTGGAGCAGGCTTTATTGAGGACAATGGACAGCAACTTACCGTTCGTATCCCGGGGATGTTGAAGACCGTTCAGGATATTGAAAATGTCACGGTCAGTACCAAAAATGGTTTGCCAATTCGTGTGGCCGATGTTGCAACGGTTTCGATTGGGCATGATCTTCGAACAGGTGGCGCGACCTATAACGGTGAAGAAACGGTACTCGGGATCGCGATGATGATGATGGGCGAGAACAGTAAATCTATCGCTCAGGCATTAGATCTCAAGATGCAGGAAATCAAACGTTCATTGCCTGAAGGGGTGGTGATCGAAACGGTATATAACCGTAGTCATCTGGTGGATAAAGCCATCAAGACTGTGGCCAAGAACCTGATTGAAGGCGCAATTCTGGTTATTGTGATTCTGTTTGTGTTCCTTGGTAATTTCCGAGCTGCATTGATTACCGCCTGTATTATTCCGTTGTCGATGCTGTTTACCCTAACAGGTATGGCAGAGCAGAAAATCAGTGCCAACCTGATGAGTTTGGGGGCACTGGATTTCGGAATTATTGTGGATGGTGCGGTGGTGATTGTCGAAAACTGTATTCGACGGTTGGCTGAAGCACAGCATCACAAAGGCCGATTGCTCACACGTTCTGAGCGTTTTACCGAGGTGTTCTTGGCAGCGAAGCAGGCGAGACGCCCGCTGATCTTTGGACAAATCATCATTATGGTGGTGTATTTGCCAATTTTTGCCCTCGCTGGAGTAGAAGCGAAAATGTTTCACCCAATGGCGATGACAGTCGTATTGGCACTGATTGGAGCCATTATTTTATCGGTGACCTTTGTTCCTGCGGCAGTGGCTTTATTTGTTACAGGCGAAGTGAAAGAAAAAGAAAGTCGCTGGATGGCTGCACTGAAACGTAATTATGAAGCCTTGCTGGATAAAGCCTATGCTTTCCGTTATGTCGTGGTCGCTGGTGCCGTGAGTATTTTGATCCTCACGGCTGCGATAGGTTCTCGTGTAGGAAGTGAATTTGCACCACAACTCAGTGAAGGTGACTTTGCTTTACAGTTAATGCGTGCGCCGAGTACAGGCATTGAGGAGTCGCTCAAGATTCAGGAAAGTGTTGAGAAGCAACTCCTTGCAGAGTTCCCTGAAATCAAAGCGATCTTTGCGCGTACAGGTACTGCGGAAGTGGCAACAGATGTCATGCCACCGAATATTTCTGATGCAGTGGTGCTGTTAAAGCCCCGTGATCAATGGCCTGACAAGTCGGAAAGCATTGATGAACTGCGTACCCGTATGTTGGCTTATGTGGAAAAAATCCCAGGGAATAACAGTGAGTTTTCTCAACCGATTGAACTCCGTTTCAATGAGCTGATTTCAGGTGTGCGTAGTGATATTGGGGTGAAAGTTTTTGGTGATGATATGCAGGTATTGAACCAAGAGGCAGAAAAAGTGGCTCAAACGCTCAGAACGATTACAGGAGCGAGTGAAGTCAAAGTCGAACAGACGGATGGCTTACCGCTACTCAATGTCGATATTGATCACGAACTTGCTGCGCAATATGGTCTATCGGTTAAATCCATTCAGGATCTAGTCGCCGCGAGTATTGGTGGACAAAGTGTCGGGCAGATTTTACAGGGTGACCGTCGTTTCGATTTTGTGGTGCGTTTAGATGATGTAATGCGTACGCCGCAGCAGTTGGCGATGTTGCCGATTCAGCTTCCGAATGGTGGTCTGATCAAACTACAAGATGTAGCGAAGGTTGAAAATATCTTGGGTCTGGCACAGTTGAGCCGTGAAAATGGTAAACGCCGTGTTGTAGTGACCACCAACGTTCGAGACCGTGATTTGGGTTCATTCGTGGGTGAAATGCAGCAGAAACTGGCACAGCAAAAATTACCAAGCGGTTATTGGCTCGGCTATGGCGGTCAGTTTGAAAATCTGGCTTCGGCCAAAGCCAGAATGCAAATCGTTGTGCCACTCGCATTGCTGATGATCTTCATTCTGCTAATGGCGGTCTTTAATAATTTTAAAGAGAGTTTATTGGTGTTTAGTGGTGTGCCATTTGCCTTGTCTGGCGGCTTGGTTGCGCTGTGGCTACGCGATATTCCATTGTCGATGTCTGCAGGCGTAGGCTTTATTGCCTTATCGGGTGTCGCGGTACTGAATGGTCTAGTGATGCTGAGTTTTATCAAGGAGTTGAGAGAAAAATTTGATATTCATTATGCTACATGGCATGGCGCCGTATTACGCTTGCGTCCGGTATTAATGACGGCCTGTGTGGCGTCGTTGGGCTTTATTCCTATGGCGATTGCTACGGGTACGGGTGCGGAAGTACAGCGTCCATTGGCGACGGTGGTGATTGGCGGGATTATTTCATCCACCTTGTTGACCTTGCTGATCTTGCCAGTGGTGTATCGCTGGATGAATGAAAAGTCCTCTGAGCATTCATCAGACATTTATAAGTGAGAGGTATTGGATTTACTTTTGAAGAATCAAAAGTAACAGAAATCCTTTGTTGGTCTGACGGCACTTCAGTGATGCCGCAGATCAACAGGCGGCATTCATACGGCCACCACGATGGTAAATGTAGCTTAGAGATTGGATAGAGAAAGATTTTAGGACAATTCGTTGCACTTCATTCTTCATATTCATCGATGATTTAAGATAGTGTAGAAAGAAAGTTGAACTTAAAAATTATAAGGAGTCCAACATGAGTGGACATCAAGGGCATGACCATAGTCATGCAGTTGTTACTGAAGGTAATGCCAAAAAACTCACGATAGCATTGGTGCTGACCACAACATTTTTGATTGTCGAATTTGTTGCAGGTTTAATCACACAAAGTTTGGCCCTGCTATCTGATGCAGCACATATGTTTACCGATGCAGCGGCATTGGCCATTGCATTGGCAGCGATCCAGATTGCCAAACGCCCAGCAGACAATAAGCGAACCTTTGGTTATCAACGCTTTGAAATTCTGGCGGCACTGTTTAATGCTTCCATGCTGTTTTTTGTGGCGATGTATATTCTTTATGAAGCCTATCAGCGTTTTACCCAACCTCCTGAAATCCAGAGTTTGGGCATGTTGATCGTGGCTTCAATCGGTCTGGTGATTAACCTGATTTCGATGAAGATTTTAATGTCGAGTGCTTCTGAAAGCCTGAATATGAAAGGTGCCTATTTAGAAGTATTGAGCGATGCTTTGGGTTCAGTCGGCGTCATTATTGGTGCGGTGATTATTTATTTCACCAACTGGTATTGGGTCGATACCATTATTGCTGTTGCGATTGGTTTCTGGGTTTTGCCAAGAACGTGGATTTTACTCAAACAGAGTATCAATATCCTGTTAGAAGGTGTACCAGAAGAAGTTGATGTTGAGAAACTACGCAATGATTTGCTGGCATTAGAAGGGGTGGAGAGTATTCACCAGTTAAAAGTCTGGGCGATTACCTCAAAGAATATTCATCTGACCGTACATTTGTTTGCACCGAATGCGGATCGTAATCAGCTATATCGTACTGCAACCGAGATGCTATCGCATGAACATGGTATTGCCGAGGTGACACTCCAAATCGAAGATGATGCAGAAATGAATTGCGAACATACGCATCAACATGCTGAGGAACATGGTCATTCACATCAGCATTAGGCTGATGTGAATATTAGTGCTGTGATGCGCTATTAATTCTGCCATTCATGGTTGCAGTCACGGCATTTCCAATGCTTTTGCGCTTGCATAAATGCTTGCATCGAAATTTTGAAATCTGGCAGATCACGCCAGAATAAAACCCCTGCAATCACACAGACTGCAAAAACCACAACCGTTGCGATTTGGAGGGTTTGTCCAGCACCATTACCGAAAATCCACATCCCAATGCTGATCAGCACCAAAAACAGTAAGATAAAAATCGCAGGCACTAAAAGCACCAGACTTTTTGGCACATTCGGGCGCGGGCTGTTGGCACCCTGACTCGCAGGCATAATTTTCACGCTTTGGCATTTAGGGCAACGGTATTGCATAGAGGGTTCCTATTCTGTTTTGTCCATTTTAGCGAAATTTATGTAAAAGCAAAAATGCTGAGCGATTCAAATACATAACTTTACTTATTTGTGGCGTTGAGCCTCTGTGATGAGGATTGCAAATATGGAACTACAGCTCGTCTAAAGCTAGTCGCAAAAGCTTCGACAGTCATGTTAATTTGCTGGATGAGTTGGCTGAATAATGCGAAAGGATACGCATGTTACCCACCAAAATTTTAAAGTTACGCTTGTCCCGAATCCAGAAGGGAGCACAGCATCTTTCTACACAAGATAAGTTGATGCTGGTGACATCGGAAAGCCCAGATCTGAGCGCCAATTTTTTATTGCGGCTTTTTAAAATATCTTTGCCCAAGCAATGGAAATTTCATCACGAGAATGATGAAGACATCGTCTATGCCTCACAGTTGATTCAGCTCATTGAAGACGAGTTTATTGAGGCTTATAGCGCTCACGCACGCAAATATGGCTGGTATGAGCAATGCTTGATGTATCAGCTTAATTTTGTAGTGCGACAACCGACTCAACAGCAAATCAATACTTATTTACGTCAGTTGGATCAATGTCTGGATCAGCCGCCGAAAATTGAGCTATTAAATTATTTTCAGCAGCATTATCCGTGCGCACCGCATGCCAATGCACTTGCGAAGGCTTATGCAGGTGCAGGGCAGTATACGCAGGCGATTGAGTATTTTGAATGGGCCGCAGCACAATCATCTCAATTTAATGAAGTGGCTTTTTATGCGTATATTCAATGTTTACTCAAGCGTAATCAGCCCGAATATCAATCTCAGGTCAGCGATATCGAATATGCGATTGATCTGCTGGCACGATATCAGAAACCGATTGATCAAAAAGCATATCGGAACATCTTGCAGCAGGCAGTCAGCCTACTCTTGCCAGAATCGATTCTACAGACGCGTGCGACAGTAACCCGTATGGTGGCTGATGTTGGGCGTAGCTTAAATGCTTTGGGAAAAACATTAAATGGCATATGGGGTGGACGGGAATATCATTTACCTTTTAGTCAGGAGGTGATCGCCAGCGCACCACAGCTTTTAACCGAGCACAGCGTGTTGGCGGGCTTGGCTCAGGCGAAGACGATGCAGAATGCTTTACAACATTCTTTGGAAAAATCGTCTCATCTTATAGTTAGGCCGGACCCTTCATTACTCCAGTCCCTATGGCAAGGGATGCAACAGGAACCCACAATTCTGGAATTATTGGTAGAGCCTGCTCAATATGATCAATTGATAGAGAGGCTTCAGCAGCGCACATCACAACGCAAAGATGCAACACGTTCTGAAAATATTCAGCTGATTCTGCAACACGGTTTGATGGCGTATTTAGGTGAAGTGCGTTTGGATAAACAGCATCCAGAACGCGATGCTCTATATGCCAAACGTGATCATGTGGTGACTGAGATGACTGCTTTTGCAAATTGGTTTTATACGGAAATTTTATCGCCTTATCTTCAACAACAGAACCACCTGTTTAAACAGATCCATGTTTTATGTCTGCAATTAGATGAAACCGCATTAAGTAGTGGATTATTTGCATTACAGTTTGAGGTGCAGCAGCGAGTACAGGATCTTGCGAGCTGGATGCAGCCCAAATTGGAAAAGGGCAATACGTTTGAGTACATGCAGGTGGCTTGGGTGGCATTGCGAGAATTACCGAATTTTGAGCTGGCATCTGCCCAACAAAAAGTGCAACAGATTGAGCTGGCATTGGAACAGTATAAGCGTATTCGTTTAAGTCAAACGCAGATACTACAACCTGTTCAAGCTGCAACGCCAATGAACCCAGATGATGACTAAATTCATGTGATCAGGAGATAAATCAGTGGCCGAAATAAATGAAACTGTGCAACAAAAATACGCAAATTGTCTTGTAGGGCATGATAATCTACAGAAAAACGTCGAATAAGTTCAGAAAGCAGATCGTTGCTCATAAGAAATGAGTCAGTAAGAAAGGGAAGAGGGAGAACATCTTGAATCGACAAGATGATAAAAAGGCGATGTTCGATATTATGCCAGCAGATACAGAAGTATCTGGTGTGAAACCATCATTATCACGTCGACTCATCAATAAGACCTTGCAACACGCACAAGATGCCGTTGAATTTGCCAGTGACACCTCACGCAATATCGCAGGTGTAGCGGATGCTGCTTTAGATGCGCTGGATCAGGTGACGCATCATACCAAGCGTGGTGTGGAAGGGATGCGCAATACAGTTCGGGATATGGTCTCAGAAACCAGTGAGGCTGCACGTCAGGTGGCTTTGGCGATGGCGAGAGCATCATTGGGCAAAAGTAGTCTTACCCTGTATTTGCCAGAAATGTTGCTGAATAACCAGATTCGCAAGCGCATGGATCGCTCAGAGATTGATGATATTAAAATTGAATGCGGCAATGACCGTTTTCATATTGAACTTGATGGACATTACCATCGGTTTTTATATCGGCTTTCACTCGAATTTAATGTCTTAGAATGCCGTATCGGACAGGAAAAATATTTACGCTTACGTCAGGTCGATGAACATCTTGATTTGCAGATCCGTCATGGCGGGACGCTCACCAACTGGGCGGCACGTCGTGTGGGCAATGCCAGTTTTGAACTGATTAATTCTTTACCGATTCCTTTTCTGATTAATCATCTGATTCGTGATGTCCCCGGGATTCAGAAAGAAGGTCATCGCCTGTGGTATATCGATCTGGAAGAAGCTGGCTTTATCGATTTCATTAATAACCGTTCGTGGATGGTCGATAAACTATTAAGTCTGACTGATTTTAGTATTTTGCCGGGTTTGAATATTTTGCAAGAGAGTCGTGAATTGGTACAGCAACTGGTTGATCAGTTTGAGATTCGCGGTTTACGCGTGCAATCGGGTCGTTTGGAAGTACAGGTCGGCATTGGCACAGATTAAGAAAGCAAAAGCAAAAAAAAGCCACTGTCAATGCAGTGGCTTTTTAGAATTTGGCGTCCCTACGGGGATCCTTATTAATTTGTTAATGATTTGATTTTAATAAAAATAAAATATTTTAAATCTGTTTGATACCGTTATATATACCGTCAAAAAAACGAGCTGTAGTTTTTAGTATGGTTGGGATTCACTTTAAAAATTATCCCTTTTCTAGGATTTTGATTGTAACAGGAATGTTATCTTTTGTAATCTTGAACAGCTTGTATCTAAAAATCTTGGAATAAAAATGAATGATGTTGGATTGAAAGCTGAAATATTGCCAAACAGTGAAAAAGATAAGTACTTAGGTATCAATGATTGTATTGAGCAGTTGAAAATCTCAAAATCAGATTTTGCTGAATTGATCATACAAAATTCACTAGAGCCAAAATTTCATTGGTCTGGATATCTTGAAACTCAAATGACCATAAGTTTACTTGAGTACACTCGATTTTTTGATAGCAAAAAACTGAAAAATTGTTCAATAGAGGAATGGGAGGATATTTCTACAAGTACAGAGAAAGTCACCCTTGATGGTTATGTTAATTTCGAAGGATACATATCTATTACAGGGGCAGAATATTTCGTAGTGGAATTATTGAAAAGTGGGGCATCGAAAAAGATCTGTATTAATGACATATATTTAATTGATGATCTTACACGTGATTCATTTGTTATTCTTATAGATCATAAGCAGAAGCTTTCTAAAAAAGTAAGGTCTTGTAAAAAAGAATTGAATAGTAGTGAGATTTATACAATTTATTCAGGTTCGCCCAATCAAGAATTAAAAGTAGAGGACTGTAAGTTTTTAAAAGATGATATCTTTCAAATTATTGAAAATTACAAAGAAATTGAAATGGAGTTAGAGGATAACAAGAGAAACAAATCATATAGTGGTAAAGAACTATTTGGGATGATTGTCCCAAGTGTTATTCGTTATATTCGGGAAAGGGATCAAATTAAGGTTAAGCCTCAGCAAGACGATGGTGTTGGTGGTTTGAAAAAAGCAGTTGAAGAATATCTCGAAGGTGATGAATCATTGAAATTTCTTATCCGTAATTTTAAGAAGAATTGGCAAACAGTGATAAATGGGAAAAAAGAGGGTCAAGGTAAAAGTATTTTGGATAAAATTTTTGAAGAAGAAATAAGAAATACAAAGGTTTGAACCTTGACCCTTACGACTGATTGCTTAGTAATCAGGATCAACGTAGATAACATTGATCTAATCATTGAATATGGTCCTCAAGCCAATAACGGCAGACACAGAGGACTTTTGAATGCAATCAAGTATTCAACAAAATGATAACGTAGGGTCAGCCACGCTACCTAAAACAGGTTACGCAAGCCTAAACGATATGCTTCCACATCTACCTATTAAACGGTCAACCGTGTGGAAATGGGTTAAGGATGGTCGATTTCCTGTACCAGTGAAAATTCATACATTAACACGTTGGCGGTGTGTAGATATCCATGCTTGGCTAGATCAATACGCAGGTACAGGAGCATGTGATGGAGGAGTGTGAAAATGAAAAAGGCTATTCAGAAATAGCCCTTTCACCTGATGAGCAGAATTGCAGTTCTGCTCCTTCAGAATCTGATCAAATTGAGAGTCAATCAGGACTACATCTTAGCATTGTAGATATAAGAGGTGAGCAAGAAGTTTGTAAAGCAGATGATCGGCCAGTAGAGGGCAAAGAGAATCAACTTTACATTCTTGTTCTTGCTTTGATTGACCGATTCATTAGTTGTGATGAACATCAAAAATGTGCAATTGCCTTATGGATTATTCTGACTTGGTGTATTAGTGCATTTAAGATCGCTCCAATTCTTGCTATTACAGCATTGACTAAAGGTGCAGGAAAGACACAGGTACTCACATTAATTTCGAAATTATGTTATGAGCCACTTTCAGCAAGCAACATCACAGCTGCATCTTTGTTTCGAGCAATCGAAAAATTCAAACCGACTTTTTTATTAGATGAGTACGATACTTATCTCAAACAGAATGAAGATATGCGAGGGGTAATCAATGCAGGATTTGAAAGCAATGGTTATGTGATTCGATGTGATGAAGATTTTACACCTATTAAGTTTAATGTGTTTTGTCCTAAAGCTTTAGCTGGAATTGGGAAATTACCTGAAACGATTCAAGACCGTTCTGTTGTGATTCAGATGTGCCGAAAAAGAAAAGGTGATGTAAAGGAAAAATTACGACATGCGGATGATGATGATTTTGATAGTCTCAAAGATTTAATAGCCTCTTGGGCGCAAGAGAATCTTGATGAATTGACAAAAGCTCGACCTGAAATTCCAACTCAATTAAGTGATCGAAAACAAGATTGTTGGGAAGCACTGTTAGCAATAGCAGACCAGTTGGGGGAGGATGTTGCAATTCAAGCACGAAAAGCAGCATTAGCACTTTCTGGAAAGAGTAATGATGAAGCACCTGTATTTGAGGAGATATTAATTGCAATTAAAGCAATATTTGACAAACGTGGAGTAGACAAAATTTCTACAGCAGATTTAATAAAATTCTTGTGTGAAGATGATGAAGCTTTATGGAAATACTTTAATAATGGACGTGTGATCACTGCACGACAATTAGCAAAGTTACTTAAAGAATTTAATATTGCATCAAAACAAACACGGTTCTTAAATATGACATGCAAAGCATACCATTTAGCTGATTTCGAGGAGAGTTTTGCTAAGTACCTTGAATAATAAGAAACAACGAAACATATGTAAAAACAAAGGCTTATGATAAAACATAAGCCTTTGTTGTTTTGTTTAAATATTTATAAAAAACAATGGATTGCTTGGGATGTTTCGTTGTTTCGGCATAAATGTATTGTTCAAACTACACTAAAGTGGGGGATAAAATATTATTGCATGTAACGTGTTACTAAAACTATGGAATCTGATTTTAGGAGAAAGTAAGATATTTCTATAATTTAGTAGGATATATGGTAATGATGAATAATTATTTCTTAAAAAAGATAACAGCGATTGTAACTAAAAATGTAGGTTTAGTAGTAGTTGATAATATTTCATTGGGTATCGCAAGTGGGGTCAAGAATGCTGCTGAAGAAATTAAAGAATATGCCGTGCTTTATAATGATGCTCTTTATCATATGCAAATAAGGACTTTTCTTGAAACAATGGATTTGAACCAAGATGAAGTTAATAAATTTTTTAATGATAATTTAGATAATCAAAGATTAGGGGTCGAAATATTTAAAATCTTAGAAAGTACAATTTTAGAGAAGCAATCTAAATATATAGCAATAGCTTTTAAAAAATTCGTTAGAGAAGAGATAGAATCAAGAAAATTTCATCAATATTTACATATAATTAATCAACTAAATAGACACATTGTTGATGAAATCGAACAGGATCTTGAAAATGTTGAAAAACATACTTTGCATGGACTGCCAAGTATAGATAACGAAATAAGTGTAGTTGCTTTTACATCCATTAATGCCTCAAAAAATCAGACATTGCAGAATATTGGCTTTTTGGTAGAAAAAACGGAAAAACAAGAGT